>DEQO01000071.1:0-29326 GCA_002360495.1 Flavobacteriales bacterium UBA3364 | reverse complement strand
TACCTGATCGATGGGCACTACGGGACCTCCGGAACGTTCAACCCAGCCACCATGGGGAAGAACATGACCAGCGGAAGAAGCGGGGCACCGGGTGCATACGCCAAGCCCGAGGACCCGACCGCGCATGCCGGAACGGTGTACACGGTCTGTGGGGTGAGCGGCCAACGCGATCAAGTAGGCGCCTTGAACCATCCGGTGATGTACTTGAGCACCTATTCACACTACGGTTCGATGTTCCTCGACATCGTCGGCGATTCCTTGCACGCCCAATTCGTGAACGATGCGGGGACCGTGGTGGACCACTTCGACCTGGTGAAACCAGCGACCCATGTGGAATTGTCCATGAAGGTGATGCTGGAAGGCCCCTATGACCCCGGCACCGGGACAATGCGCGACGACCTGCGCTCGGCCGGCTTGATACCGTCCTCCCAGCCGCATAACGGGATCTTCACCCCCGTCGGCGGCGGCGGTGAAACGGTGGCCGCTTCCGTTCTCCAGACCACGGGTCCCACGGCCATTGTCGATTGGGTCTTCTTGGAACTGCGGTCCAAGGACAACGCATCGCTCGTGCAATACTCCCGTTCCGCGCTGTTGAGACGGGATGGACAGGTCGTGGACCTGGACGGTACTTCGCCCGTGCGGTTCCGTATGCCCGTGGGCGACTACCACATCGCTGTGCGCCACCGCAATCATCTGGGGGCGATGCCGCTCGCACCTGTCCGTTTCAACAACAACCTGGCCACCGTTGACCTCACCCTCCCTGCGACAACGACCTGGGGTACCGCGGCACAGCTGAACATCAACGGTACCATGGTCCTTTGGAGCGGAGATGTGGTCCGCGACGGAGTGGTGCGCTACACGGGTGATCCCAATGACCGCGACCCTATCCTGCAAGCCATCGGCGGCGTGGTCCCGACCAATACGAGCCCAGGTTATCGACAAACGGACACGAGCTTGGACGGTGTCACCAAGTACACTGGAGGGGGCAACGATCGCGACAAAGTGCTGATCACGATCGGCGGTGTCGTCCCCACCAACGTGCGCGTGGAACAACTCCCTTGATCCGCGCAAAAGCGAATGACCGCACGGACCGATCGTCCATGCGGCCATCGCAGCACCGGGGGCGCACCACTTTCGCCCCGCGGCCATTTCAATTCCGGTACTTCACCGCTCCTTGTGCGAGCAGATGTTCGATGTCGTTGTTCACGCTGAGGATCAGCAAGGAGGTCGCCGTACAGAACACCGGGCTGGTGATGCAGTGATGGCCGTTCCAGCTACCGTCCTGGTTCTGGATCTCCACCAAACGGCCCGTCGTCTGGCCGTACCAGTTCTTCCACCCGTTGTCCTTGGCGATCACCAGGGATTCACCGGTCTGCAGGAAACTGAGGAATTCCTCACCGCCGTTGTTACCGAAACCGGAGATCACGTTGTCGGCCTGGGCCTGGGTCTTGGCTGCGTTGTAGACCTGGTAGGCCGTGGTCATCTTCTCGGCCTCCGCAGGTGAATACCCGGCATCCTCCAAGGTCTTACTGTCGACTTGGGCATCCTTCGGCACCTTGCCTTCCTTCTTCGCCTTGGCCACCACTTCGGTCACCTCTCGCGCCTGTACAGCGCTGTTCCGGGTGCTTCCGCTCACCGCATACAGGGTAACGCCCGCTGCACGTTCGGTGGCCACACTGCCCGTGTTCGCATCGAAGTTGGCTTTCTGGTAGTCGCGGGCCAGATCGAGCGACTCCTCATCCACTTCGGCACCTACGTTCTTCGCACTTTCCAGGGCGCTCGCCGCGAACGAGGACTGCAGCACACCGGCCCAGCCATCACCCTGGACACTGCCATCGGCGTTCTGGGAGCGTTGGATCATGCCAACACACGTGTTCAGCGCGCGCTTTGAACGTAGGTAGGTGGGATGCTGCTCCCCGATCTTGGCCACCAGGTTGCTCAGGAATTGCGTGGCGAGCGCCACGTCGATGTTCGCCCCGAGCTTGCTCTGGATCTGCGTGCCCGTGAGCGATGTGATGTTGGTGGCACCCTTCGGTGC
This sequence comes from Flavobacteriales bacterium UBA3364, assembly GCA_002360495.1. Classification (GTDB taxonomy): domain Bacteria; phylum Bacteroidota; class Bacteroidia; order Flavobacteriales_F; family PHOS-HE28; genus PHOS-HE28. The sequence goes on along the minus strand of DEQO01000071.1, from coordinate 27,288 downwards.
CTTCTCCACCTGCACCAGGATGTATTCCGTGGCCTCTTTCAATTGATCGGCGTACAGGCCTTTATCCAGCGAGTTGCCCATGCGCATCAGGGCCATGCCCACCATCGCCGTTGTAGCGGGATCGGTGCTCACCGCGTGCGGATCGATGATGTCCTGACGTGCGTGACTGCCGCAACCGAATCCGCCGTCATTGGCCTGTGCCTTCACCAACCACTCCAGCCCGCGCTTCTCCGACTTCACCACGTTCTCCGGTGTCTGCAGCACGAAGGAGGGGTCCAGCCCTTCACCCTCGTACACCGTCTTGAACACACACCCTTCGGGTCGTGGGGCCGATTTCTTCGCTAGGTGATCGATGGAAGCCGTTACGTCGTTCGGGATATGGCATTTCGTCATCGGCGCCGGAACATTGGCCTGCCGGAAGCTCACCAACGCCAGGCAGGCGCCGGATGCGACAAGGACTGCGGTCGTGATCAACAGGGACTTTTTCATCTTCGGTAGGGTTTGTGATCGCTCCATGAGGATGCACGGGAACGACCGTTTGCATGATCCGGTACACCGCATGTTCGGGAAGGTTCGATCGGATGGGACAAATGCGGGATCCTTCCGCGGATGATGCCGATGTGCGCAGATCGCTACGGTCGGTCGGACCGCGGCACATCGAATACCCCGCTGGGGATCGCAATTCCACATCGCCCAGGGATGGGCTTGCCGGAACCGTTGGACAGACCGCTTCAGCAAACCCTTCATCTGCGTTCTTCAGATCATCTGTGGATGTATTCCAACGATGGAATGCACAGCGTTACGCGCATGACCTGTGTTCAATACCCTGCATTTGCAAAGCGCACACGATCGGCATAGCTTCAACCCTCACATCGGATCCAGCGCCGCGAAACACGAACGAACTGCTTTTTCGTTATGGAACGCCTGATAGCCACCCTCAGCATCGTTGTATCGCTCACCCCCCCCCATTCTGAGGCTCAGTACATCCCTCCGGATCTCTTTGGGGACGCCTACAAGACGCAGATTGGCTTTTGGCCGAACGAAGGGCAGGTGATCAACACCAACGGGGATCCAGCGCCAATGATCAAGTTCGTGTCGCACGGCTGCTCACCCCAGATCTTCTTGCACGACAAGGCACGCGCCTCTTATGTCCTGCGTGATCTGGATGCCTCCATGCAGGACACGTTGCACCGCCTGGATATGAAGCCTGCCGGAGCTTATGCGCAAGAACCGGAACCCGTTGCCGTCGTACTCAAGGATGTGACGCATCACTATTACTATCCACAGTGCCCCGATGGCATCTCCGTACCGGGCTACAACAGGATCGTTTACGAAGACGTCTTCCCCCGCATCGATTTCCATTACTACGGCGCGTCGAGCGGCCAGCGGTTCTCAATTGTTTGCAGGCCCGGCAGCGACCCGGACGACATTAAGCTTCTCTTTACGGGGCAGGACAGCATAAGCGAAGACATCCAAGGCTTCTTGAAGCTGCACTTCGACAGCGCCTTCGTGACCCTGCCCTATGCCGTCGCCTATCAGTTGGACAATGCCGATGTTCCCGTTCCCTTAGGCTGGCTGGCCAACTTCAATATGGACGGTCAGGATGGCCTGGTGGGACTCCACTTCGACACCTACGACACGACCAAACCACTCATGCTTCAGATCGGTGGGTTACCGCCTGCTGGCGGAGGTGCTGAACCAGACCTCGCCTGGAGCACGTTGATCGGGTCCGAACATGGTGGTGGAGCGACCGAGTTCATGACCGCTGGCGACGCCGACGAAGTTGGGAACTTGTACGTGGCTGGAAACACTCGTGATGGGGCCTTTCCGGCAAACACCGGCACAACGGACCACCAAGGCAACCATGATATAACCTTCGGCCGGTTCTTGTATCTCCCGGATGAACCGGAAGACGCTATACTGGACTATATGACATTCTTCGGGGGCGCCGGAAATGACAAGCCCACGGTTCTACAGTTCGTTGAGCAGGGTGAGGAAGAATTATTGTATGTCGCCGGTTGGACTAGTAGTTCGAATCTTCCTCCTCGCCCGAATGACAACCCCAACGACGGAACCTACTACCAAAACACACTCAAGGGCGCAACCGACGGTTTCATCATCAGAGCCGAGGCTAGCACCGGTCTAGTTCATCGTGCTACCTATTTCGGGGGTGAGGGTGATGAAATGATCACGGGTTTCACCGAAGACGCCGACCATGCAGTGTATATCGTTGGTGCCACGAACACTAGTAGTGGCACCCTGGGCACAAGCTGCATTGCACCGGCCAGTGGATTCCCACTTTGTCAACCAAGCCAGCTCGCCTATTTCCAAGGCGCCAACGCTGGTGGTACGGATAGTTTCATACTGAAGATCGACCCAACCTTTGAACTGCTTTGGAGCACCTTCTGGGGCGGGTCCGGTGATGACCGGCCCTATGATGCGGCTTACATGCCTTCGCTGGGTGGAACAGGTGGTGGCAACGATCGTATCGCGATCGTGGGCAGCAGTACAGGCACGTTGCCTTTCCAAGTGAACTCCGGATACTATGTGGGTGCCAATGCGGAAGAAACCGGAGCTATCTACACGTTCGATTCTAACGGCCGGGCACGCTGGGGAACATTCATACCTGGCGTAACACGGTTGGAGGCGGTGGTCAATGACAAAGCCAAATTCGTGGTCATGGGGATGACCAAACTCCAAGCCAATACAACACTTTCTTGCCAGCCGAGCGCAGGTCAATTATCCATCTGCACCCTGTCAGGCGCCTACCAGGACGACTACGTCAATCGGCATGACACGTACTTCGGGGAGTTCGTGCAGCCAAACGGTGATCTAATATGGTCCACTGCCTACGGTGACGTCGGATGGCTCGGTGCCATATTCCCGGACAACAATTCAGGACCTGACTACTACAAGCAACAACAATCCCAACCGTTCGATATCTACCGCTTTTCCGACCTGGAATGTGACGCTTTGAGCAATGTCTATGCCATGGGTCTATTTCAGCATGGCTACTGGGAGATTGACGATGACCAGACCACCGTGCATGGCTTTGGTCTGTATAATCAACCCTGGAATCCCTTGACGGGGAGTGACCAAACGGACCTAACGCTTTTCCAATTCGGCATGGGGCGCCAACTGCTTTGGGCCAGTCTTTTCGGTGGCATGTTCGAGCACCAGCCAGATGGCACTTCGGGTCTTCCATTCGACCTCCAATGGTACATGAAGGGCTGCGACTTTGGCCATGATCTAGCCTTGGTGCCAGGCAAAGCCTTGTATTGGATGGGTACTTCCGGGGGAGTGGCCTTACCCGAAGCTTGTCCTGTGCTTGGAACAAGCTGGTGTGAGGAATCCTTGACCTCTGTGGGCGACAATCTGGACATTATGCAAGGTTTCGCTACGCGAATGAACTTGCGTGACGTAAGCATTGGCCTAGTGGATCAACCAATAAGCCCTCTGGAGCACTTACATGCCGTACCAAACCCCACTAGCGACTTTTTGCGTTTGATATCGCATGGAAAGCCGTTCGTTTCAATCGTTGTGACCGTTGTCAACTCCCTCGGTCAACCCGTTCTTGTAGCTCGCACCAATGGAGACGGTTTGCTGGACGTTAGCGGACTGGCCGCTGGCTGTTACTCCGTCCATAGAAACCTTACATCCGGCGAGGTGCATCAAAGCGCACGATTCGTTCGACTATGACGCTGGCTTCATTTCGGAAATGCGCCTCAACTTGCGCATTCTACCTTTTTGTTGGTGGTTTATCCTGCCAATCCTTGTGGGAACCATTGGGTGTCGGTTTGGGATCGGGCGGCCCAAGATGCTTGCTTAACCATCCTACAGCAGACACGCTTTATATAAGCGGGGCCATGACTGTTGCCGGTGATGGCACGATTATTCCCGGCGTGTGCAAATGGGATGGCGCATCATACCATGCCATGGACTGTGGCTTCAACTGGGATTGCACACCACCGATTAATACTTCTGGTCTTGCCAATGGCGGAATACTCTCTATCGCCTTTTGGAATGGAGAACTCTATGCCGGTGGCGACATCTACTCCATCAACGGGGAACCTGCCTACAACATCGCCCGATGGGACGGCTCTTCATGGCAGAACCTGGGTGGGGGGCTGAACAGCCAGGTTTGGCGCTTGCACGGCTACGCGGATGGATTGTACGCCGTAGGACTTTTCACGCATGCTGATGGCGTTGAAGTGAACGGTCTGGCGCGTTGGGATGGTTCTGCTTGGCACTCCGTCTTCGACCTTCCACAATTCGGCTCAACCATCAATCGCGTTTATGACGTGGCTTGGTACAACGGGGAACTCTATATCTGCGGCAACTTCATTGGTGATGATGGTGTCCTGCGCATTGCGCGCTACGATGGATCGGTGTGGCGTTCGGTCGGTACCGGCATCCAAGGGTCGTTCAGCTCGGTCAACCTGCTAGAAGTACATGACGGCCTGCTCTACGTCGCAGGAGCATTCGCACAAACACAACCGTATGGCCCACCGGAGAACCCGGGTTGTGGCATCGTTACCTGGGATGGCGAACAATGGGGCACTTTGGGCGAAGGGACCTGTGGTTCAGCGAACCCTACGATCTACCGCATGACCTGGATCCAGGATACGCTATACGTCACAGGGCGCTTCGATCGGATAGGAGGTGTGCCGACCGGGCGCGTGGCGAAATGGGATGGCCACCGTTGGTGCAGCTTGGTGCCACCGGATTACTTCTATCCCGATATCGGAGCCATGGGTTCGTACCGCGATACGCTCATCGTAGGCGGCTCATTCACCGTTGCCGGACCGGACAACATAGACCGCATCGCGAAATGGGTGGGTGGAAGCTATACCAGCGCCTGTGGTATCGCTACCGGGATCGAACCTCCGGAGCAAGTCGCCGGACCGATCACCACCTTCCCCAATCCGGCTACGGACCACTTGAACGTGATCCTCCCCAGCGACCAGGTAGGATCGACCATCACATTGTATGATGCCGCAGGAAGGATGGTCCTGGCAACCAAGATCGTCCACACTCCCATGATGATCGATATCTCCGCATTGGCCAACGGGACCTACGTTCTGCGCAGTGGCGATCACGAACGATCACGCATTGAAGTGCTGCGCTAGAAGGTGCTTATGTTCAGGTACTTCAGCCATCTGCGTTCTTCTGCGGCATCTGTGGATGCAATCCGATGCTGGGAAGAGTGGCATTACCTTTAGGATATGCGCACCGCGGTATTCCTGCTTCTCGTGTGGACCACCAACAGTACACCAGCCCAGCGCATCCTGCATTTCACCAAGACCTCGGGCTTCGACCACAACACCCGTACCGTCTCGTGGGCCATGTTCCAATCCATCGCCGCCGAACTTTCGCTCCAAGTGGATGATGACGCCACGGGCGTGCACTTCACATCCTTGGACGAACTACTGCAATATGATGTCGTCATCTTCTCCAACACCTCAGGCGCCGACCTGCTGGATGCCGCACAGCGCGCCAACTTCGAGGCCTTCATCGCCAACGGCGGCAGGGTACTCGGTATCCACGCCGCCAGCGATACCTACCGCCACAGTACCGCCAACGGCAACAACACCGGCGTGTGGGACTACTACGCCGAACTGATCGGTGCCAGCGTGCAGGAGAACCCCAACCACGTCGCGGGAACACCGGAGTACAGCATGCAGCACATCGGCACGCATGCCTCCACGGCGAACCTGCCCGATCCGTGGGTGAAGAACGAAGAGTACTACTACTGGGAGGGCGGCTACTTCGGCGCGGACAACGTGGAAGTGCTGCGTGTGGAAGAGACCGTAGGACCGAACGGCGAGGTGAACAGCTACGATGCACCACGCCCCATGAGTTGGTACCGGGAACTGCCGGAAGGCGGACGTGTGTTCTATACCGCGCTGGGGCATGATCAGGTGAATTATTCCGGGGACCCGCTCTTCCGCACGCATTTGCGGGATGCGTTGATCTGGTTACTGGACGGGACCACCGCGCTGGAAGAACATCGGCGGGATATTGTCGCGCTCTTTCCGAACCCGACCCGGGAAATGTTGACCGTACATGCCGGCCCACTCGCACACAGCACGGTGCTCACCGTGCAGGATCACGTCGGTCGTGTCGTCCACCGCCAGCAGGTCGTGGCCTACCCCATCGTGTTGGACTTGGAGGACCTGCCTCCCGGATCGTACACGCTCGCCATCCCGGGAGTACCCGTTCAGCCCTTCGCGATCGTGCGCTGATGGCCCCGACTATCTTCGCCCACAAAGCAGCCCGCTCCTGGATGGTCGATCCTCAACCGACCAAGGCCATCCGACCATTCGCGCACCGTCACCCAGCCACCGATCCCTCCTTTGATGAAGAACACGATCCTCCTACTTGCCCTCGCCATCACCGTGCATCATGCTGCGGCGCAAACCAACATCACCGTGATGGATGGCGTGATCTTCCATGATGGCTATGCGGGCCTCGTTCCTGATGTCGCCCCACAGCCCGGCATCATCAAACTCCGCAACGACCTCTTCGCGCGCAAGCTCACTAGCGACGAGCTGGCTTCCATCGGTACCACCTTGCACATGCGGGTGGTGATCGGTGCGCTATGCGACAACTACGACCGCATCGGCAACGTGAACATGGCGTTGGTCCCTGCCGGGGAAGAAACCTACGACCCCGCTGCGGTGGAGCATATCGAGCTCGCCCGCTTCATCACGCCGTTCATGAACAAGAACATCCAGCCCGATTCCGTCCCCTATGAATACGATCTGGACAACGTGGCCCTGCTGCTCAAGGAGACCGCGCTCACCACCACCTACGATATCTGGATCGAGCTCGCCGTGTTCGGGGTACCCTATGCCGCGAACGAACAAGTGGCCGGTTGTTCCGGGCGCAACGATGTGTTCACCGGCAAACTCACCTTCCGGACCAACGAGCCCGCAGCTGCACAGGACACCAACGTGCTCACCCCGCTCTTCTTCAACCATTCACTGAACAATTACCAGGAGGGCGCCACCGACACCCTGGACCTCACGACCAAGAGCATCACGTTCACGGTGGAGAACGATCTAACCGATGCGGCCTTTTTCCTGATCACCTCCAACCACGGTGCCAACCAGAACGGCGAGGAATACAACCGCAGGTTCCACTACGCCTACTTCAATGATGAACTGAAGCTCACCTACAAACCGGGACGTACCACCTGCGAACCCTTCCGCCAATTCAATACGCAACCCAACGGTATCTATGGCGCCTCACCACGCACCCCGGCCCAGTGGCAATCCTTCAGCAACTGGTGCCCCGGCGATGTGATCGACATCCGCCGCATCAACCTCGGCCCGGTCGCTGCTGGCGAGCATAGCTTCATGCTGCGCGTACCCACGGCGGTCTTTGCCGACAACCAAGGGCAGATCCCCCTCTCGCTCTATTTCCAAGGGAAGACCTCCGGTACCATCCCGAGCGTAGGGATCGGTGAAGCCGATGCAACCGGGCCGCTCTTCGGTATGTACCCCAACCCCACCAGCGGTGCTTTCACCTTGGAACTTCCCACAGGCAACGCGGTGATCACCGTAACGAACGTCCTTGGTGAGGTGGTGATGCAGTTCAACAGCTCGGGTACTACTTCACCGTTGCTGCTCGATCGCACGGGCTTGTACATGGTCCATGTCCGGACGGAGCAGGGATCTTCCGCCCGCAAGCTGGTCGTGGACCGCTAGAAGGACGGTGCACATATCCATTGACGCGGAACGCATTGGTCCGGTTGGCGGGTTGCAGCATGCAGTCCTCGCTGTTGCGAGCTACGTGGTGGTGGTCCTGGGGGCGTGGTCGGATGTTGGAGGAGTAAGCAGGATCGGACCAGTGGGGATGGCCGAACAGCCGGACCTTGGTAATGGAACTCGTTGGACGAGGCAGGTGATCGCGACCTTGGAGTGAGGTATGCGAGCATATGATCATGGAGCGCTGCCAGTCCAACTTCCACATCAACGGGTCGAGACCGCCTTCACCATGGTCAACACAGCCGGTTGGCCGTCATACTAGTGGTGCCACCCAGACCAGTTCCATCCGCCTGCGGGGCTCACCGCCTCCCGCACCTTCGCCGGTTCCCAAACGCCTTCAGGCACACCGCTATCCGGCAGTGGGGGCCGGGCCACGGTTGAGCGCACGATCGTGGTCACTTCTTGACATGTGCAGACCGTGCCCGTTGAGGCAGCGATCCGATGGAACGTGCACATGTTGGGCGTCACGTAGGGCCGTGCTGTATCCGAACATCCAATGATCGTCTCTCCCTGTTGGTCGGTCGCACAAGGCTACACGCCCCGGCGCGTGCAGCCAGCCAAAGGAAACGCCGCGTGAGGCCTCTTCCCTTGTCGAAGCCGCGGCTCGGTCAAGTCCTTTCACCGCACCAGCGTCAGCGCACGAGGAGCGCTACCCTTCCCGACCACACTGATGTAGTATGTACCTGCATCCAGTGCATCCGGCAGTTGAACCACACCATTCGCGTCCATGGCGACAAAGCCCACCGTTCGCCCTTGTGCATCGGCGATGCGAACACGAGATGATCTGCGTTCTTCCGGCGCACTGATCCACAGCTCCCCGCTCGTCGGGTTCGGATGGAATCGCCACGATGCGGCATCACCTTCGGCCAGGCTACTCGTGTTTCCGCTCTTGTATTTCAAGATCACTTGGGTGAGGTTCCCTGCCGGTGCTGTTCCGGTGGTTCCGGTCATGATGTAATCACCGTCCGGGGCCAAGGCCAGGGTGAAGCCGCTTTCAAAGCCGAAGCTGGATCCGATCTGGGTGAGGGTGGTTCCGCCATTGCCGAAGGTGGGATCGAAACTACCGTCGGCATTCAGGCGGGCGATCAACATGGCCGTACCTGATCCGTTGAACGCTTCGCCTGAGAATACCACCTGCCCGCTGGCGTGTACCAGCAGGTCGTTCACGGACTGCCCTGTGATGTCGGTCATGATGTGTACACCGGCATCGCCGAACGCGGCATCGAAGGTGCCATCCACGTTCAGGCGGGCAACGAAGGGATGGTCCAGACCATCCATGTTGGTCGAGCCTGCCACGAGGATCTCTCCATCCGCCGTAACGGCGAGGGCGCCGAGGATCTCCTGGTCCGTACCGATGGGTACGGATCGGTAGCCATCCTCATCGAAATCCATATCCAAGGTGCCAGTGGGGGTAATGCGGTACACGAACGTGTCATCCGTGCTATTGAGATCGATGGATGCGGTGCCAAGCACATGGATCGATCCCGAGTTCGACAGTTCGAGGTCGTGCAGCCATTCCGTGGTGCTCCCGGACCCGTTGTCGACTATGAGCACGCCATCGGTACCGAATGCGGGATCCAACGCGCCGGCAGGCGTGAACTGGACCACGCTGCCGTAGCCGTTGCCGCTCTCGTTCTCGTTGCTGCAGATCACCACCACCTCCCCGGTCGGCCTTACGGCACAGTTGCCCACATGATCCAACTCACCTGGGATCACATCATACGTGGCCCAGCCGTCGCCATTGAAACTGGCATCCAAACTGCCATCCTCCAACAGCCGCAACACTAACATGGCGCCATCGATCCTGCCCACGATCACGATACGGCCGTCGGCTTGCAGGAAGGCATCGGTCGGCCAGTCCACCGATCCATCATTCACATCGATCGTCAACACACCGGCATCACCAAATGTGGCGTCCAGGGTGCCGTCCGCGTTGTAGCGTGCCAGGGCAATGTCCTCCGTGGGATCGTAGACCCCTGCGACCGCCATGATCTGTCCGTTGGGTAGTACGAGCGCATCCGCGCCATGAACGTTCCAGTCGTTCAGGGTGAAGGTGACGTAGCCATCGGTGCCGAAGTTGGGATCCAGTGTGCCCGCCTGGGCCATGGTAAGGATGGTGGTGGAGGATAGGGCTGTGGCAAGAAGCAAGCGTAGTGGTGTGACCATACTTCATCATCGAGGAGGAGGGTGGAATGTGAACGACGCTGCGTCCGGTCATTGGCGTGCGACCATGATCGCACCGTTCCCACACCTGCACCCTGTCTCCCCCACTGGGCGTAGCCTGCGGCTACGCCCCGATTGCACTGCATACGGTAGCCTGAGGCTACCCAGCCAGCGTGGGGTTGCGCGTAGCCACAAGTTACGCGCAGAAGGGATCTTCTGATCACTCCACCTTCACCAGTTGCCGTGTGAGCGAGCTATCCGGCCATTGCAACCGCGCCGTGTAGTGACCCGCTGGTAGGCCTTGCAGGTCCACGTATGCCGGGAAAGCGGAAATGCGTTGCTGCGCAAGGATCCGCCCGGTGACATCGATCAGGCTACAGATGGCCGGCTCCTTGTGCGCACACTGCACCGTTACGGAGGTGGATGCGGGGTTTGGGAAAAGTGCGAACGATCCGTAATGTGATTCGTTCAACCCCGCACCGATCCCATAGGCGTAACAGCCGATGAACATGTCCGCACTGCCCAGTGCTTCCAACTCCGCCACGTTGGGGCCGGGGTCGGCATCCACCACGCCGGACTTCCAGCCGGACATCCACACGCGGCCATCTGGGGTAAGCACACCGTTCGTACCGGAGTCCATCCCTGAACCTCCCACGGCAAAGGCGTCCACAAGGGTGCCGTCCGCATGGTAGTGCGCCAGGAACATGTCCGTCCCGGAGTTGCTGTTCAAGGGGAAATCAGCAGGCCCAGGGTCGAAGTCCACGTCCACGTCGCCGAAGGAACCCATGAGGAACACGTTGTCCGCTTCATCGATACATAATGCATTACCGATGTCGCTGGAACCGGCGCCGAGCCGGAATGCCCAGAGGTATTCCGCCGCAGGGGTCAGTTTCACCACCACGATGTCCTGCGCGGCACCGCTGGAGAACTCCTCCACACCGGGACCGGGGTCCAGGTCTATCGTGGCACTGTTGCTGTAGCCGCACAGGTAAATGTTGTCCGCCCCATCGGTGGCGAGACCATAACCCTGGTCGCCGGTGGCACCACCGAAGCTGACGACCCACTCCAGCGCACCCGTTGGGTCGAATTTCGAAAGGAAGATGTCGCCACTGCCCACGCTGCTGAGGATGACCTCGTCCTCGCCCGGATCGAAATCGCCGCCCGTGCTGGAGAAGCTGCCGGTGAGGTACAGGTTGTCATTGGCGTCCACCAGCAAGCGCAGCACGCGGTCCGCACCCAGGGTGCCACCACCGCCGAAGGAATGGGCGTGTACCAAGGCTCCTGCGGCGGTGTACTGGGCGAACAGGACATCGGTTTCACCGGCCGTGGAGAGCAGCACACTTTCCGCGCCCGGCGCCGCATCCAGGTCCGTGCTCTCGAACGAGCCGCAGACCACCACATCCCCGGTGCTGGTTATGCCGATATCGGCCAGGCCATCCTCGTCGCTGCCACCGATCCCGATCACCCAAGCCAGATGACCGTCAAGATCATACCGCGCCACGAAAGCGTCCTGGCCACCCGCATGGTCCGGTGAAACAACATCCACACCGGGATCCAGGTCCGCATCGGGTCCATCGAAAGTGCCGCAGACGAACATGGCATTCCCGGCGATCTTCACGGCCCCACCGAACTCGTTCGCCGCACTGCCGACGGTATGGGCCCAGATCAATTCCCCTTCGGGACTGTATTTCGCCAGGAACAGATCGTAGCCGTTGGGGATCAAGATCGTCTCATCCGGCCCGGGGTCCACGTCCAGCGCTGCGTTCACGCCACCGACCACGTACACGTTGCCGTCCGCATCCAGGTCGATGTCCGGTGGCTGATCGAACCCTGTACTGCCCAAGGTGAACGCATGATGGTAGGCGAATTGGGCGGATAGTCCCACAGAGGATGCAATGGCAAGGACGGCGAAGAGTGTTTTCATGGCGACTGGATCAGGACACGTGAAGTTAGGCGTGGCGTCAGCGTTGCGGAGGGGGTGGAGCGTTCCGTGATCGGTGGGCGCGTTGGAGTTCCGCAGTAACATCGGTTCACCCACTGTAATGTGAACGGAGCAGCGGCCGGTGATCTGTTGGTGTGGTGGATGGATCGGACGGGGCTGATCGTTCACATGTGCGACCGGGTCCCGAAATAAAGCTGGCCCCGGCCCGGTACAGCATGCTTGCCGGGAACCTCGGGGGGCCGCGAACGACCAAACTCATTCCCATGACCCAACGCTACTTCCTTGCTTCCCTCCTGGCGGCTTGCACCCTTGTTCCCATGGCGCAGGTGCCAATGCTCCTCCGCGACATCAACCCGACCAGCGGCTCCGGGCCCGATGGCATGACCTGCGTGGATGGCCTGGTCTACTTCACCGCGAACGACTTTGCGCACGGGGCGGAGCTGTGGGTGAGCGACGGCACCACGGGCGGCACTGTGATGCTGAAGGATATCAACCCAGGGATCCAAGGCAGTACGCCCCGCAATTTCCTGGCCTACAACGACCGCATCTACTTCGCGGCCGACGATGGGGAGGGCTACCAACTCTGGAGCACCGATGGCACCACGGACGGTACCCAATTCGAACTGGATGTGGATGCCGTGCAGGACATCCAGTCGTCCAGCAACTTCACCGTGTACAACGGCATGGTGGTGTTCAACGGCGAGACCGATGCGCTGGGCCACGAGCTCTGGATAACCGACGGGACGGTGGCCGGCACCGCGTTGATCATGGACATCGTGCCGGGCACCACCGGCAGTTCGCCCACCGAGTTCTTCGAATACAATGGCCTGCTCTACTTCGCGGCCTCCACGCCCACCACGGACCAGGAGCTGTGGGTGACCGATGGTACCGCAGCGGGAACGCACCTGGTGAAGGACATCGACGAGGCCAATGGTTCCGGCGCACCGCGCGACTTCGCCGTGGTGAACGGGCTGCTCTATTTCAAGGGGGACGATGGTTACGCGCACGATGCGGAGCTGTGGGTGACGGATGGCACCACGGAAGGCACGCACATGGTGAAGGACATCGTGCCCGGCGGCAACGGCTCCCTGCCACGTGGGCTGGTGGCCTTCAACAACGAAGTATGGTTCGCGGCCAGCACGGGGCCCAATACCGAACTGTGGCACAGCGATGGCACCGAGGCGGGTACCGTGATGCTGGCCGTTCCGGCGGATCTCTACAATCTGCCGGAGAACCTTGAGGTTCACGGCGTGTACCTCTACTTCACCGCCTACGCGAACGGCACCGACAAGCAATTGTGGCGCACGAACGGCACCCCGGAGGGCACCGTGCAGATCGTGGAACCCAACAGTACGGTGAACAGTCCCCTCTCCGCTGCCGACGGCATAACAGGTTGCGGCGGCTTCATCTTCTTCGCCGCCAACTACGATGCCGCTACCGGGGCCGAGCCCTACACCTTGTCGAACACTACCGGCATGGATGCACCCGTTGCGCAAACACCAGCGGTGCTCTACCCCAACCCGGCCACGGACCGCCTGTTCATGGCCGACGCGCCAGCGAACGGCACCCTGTCCCTCTATGCTGCCGATGGCCACCTCGCCTTGCAACGGCCCGTGCGCAACATGGACATCAGCGTGTTGCCCAACGGCCTCTATATGGCACGTGTTACCGCACAGGACGGTACCGTGCTGCATGTGCAGCGGGTGGTGAAATAGAGCGCCGACTCGGAGCGCCTCTCGGCGCATTGTTGGATCCTTCCCCGGTAAGGTCAGGTTTCCGGAGGAGATCCAACACGCCGAACGCAGAACGCCGACCTGGATGGTCGGCGTTCCGCTGTTCGTGTGCTGTTTGTGCTTACGCCTTCAGCAGTGTATTGGTCTCCTTCTTACCAACGCAAATAATTAAAGCACCCCTGTTCGGGATGTCATCGCAAGATCGACAGTGCAGAACCCGTGTTGAACAGCCGCAATCCGTAGATCCCATCGTTGATCCGCAGCGCCGCGAACAGCATCCCCACCGGCCACCCGGAGTCATCCAGCGTTGCTGAACGTGTTCCTTTCGTATCCAACATCGCTATTACTCGACCCAAGGAGTCGTGCATGAACAAGCTACCCGCCCAATTCGAGCCCTCTCCCAACACTATCTGCAGTTGACCACCCCTTGTGGTGGCCTCATAGGGGGGTGGAATGGTTCCATTGTTCTGGGGAATTGTAAGCCGCCCATCCGGGAAGATCTTGGAACAGTATATGTCCTGGTTCGAATTCCTTCTATCCGTCCATGCACTGATCACGCCAGTGTCATCCGCGATCAAGCAAGGGTAGTCCGCAGTTCCTGGAGCACTGCAAACCACCGCGGATGCCGCACCCCAGAGCGTCTCTCCTGAAGGTGACATGCGTTGCGCTCGGATGTCCGAATCCTCCATCCAAACCGAGATCAGGTCCGATCCGAACCCACGGAACTCGACATGGTGATGACAGTTGTTCCCCGCAGTGACTGCAACGCCTTGCTCGGCCCAAAGCTTGGTGCCGTCCAAGTCCAAGTGCTGCGCGAATAGTCTGTCGTCAAGAGTAGGATCCCGACCATCCGTCCATTCAATGTACACGCCGTTCGTTCCATCGTAGATGATGTTGGGGGAATCCTGCCTATCCGTTGTGTCGCAAACAGCCAAACCCGTTGATGACCACAGCAGACCGCCTGAGGGATCAATGCGTTGTGCGAAGATGTCCGTGTTGTCCAGATAATTTATCCAGCATACGACCAAGCCACCCTCACCATCTGCAACCGCGTCCAAGGCCGATTGTCTCCCAGGGGCAGACCCAAGCTCGATCCCGTTCGGGGCCCACAATGGGTCGCCGGCAGCATCCAAACGCTGTGCATAGGCGCGGTCAGCCTCCGTTCTATCATCGTTCCAAACCACATAAATACCCCCGGAAGCATCGGCAACGACCCTGGGCCACCAAGCCGATCCCGACATCGTAGAGACCGGTGTTCCATCAACACCCCACAGCGCCGTACCGCTCGCATCCAGGTGTTGGGCATAGATGTCCCAAGGCAAAGCCCGGGCATCCATCCATGTCATGAAGACACCGCCCTGTCCATCCGGGATGATATCCGGAAGGCTCTGGTTCTGGTCAGCAGTACAAATAGCCATTCCGTTGGCTCCCCATAGCCTATCACCGTACCCATCGATATGCTGAGCGTAAACGTCAATTCCATTCCCCGCTTCGACCCTGAATACCATGACCGCCCCGCCCGAACCATCGTCAGCCATGGCCACATCGCCATAGTGCTCTTCGATGTCCGAGACCGAAACACCATCTGTCGTCCATTGTATAACTCCATCGCCATCGATCCGCTGTGCATACACCTTATCGCTGCTTCCGAGCCTATGATCAACCCAAGCGACGATCGCCCCCCCATCACCATCACTAACGATGGCTGGCAAATACTGGGCATCGGAGTACGTGCAGATCGGATCGTTCTGCGTCGGATCATCGTTCCATTGTGCGTGAAGGGTGAACGTCAAAAGAACAGAAACACCAAGGGTGAGCGATCGCCTGACCATGACCTCCGATTTGTCGAAAGCTAGCCATAACAGGATCATTGTTCGACCACGCTGCATGCGGGAATACTGAACTGCCGTGGGCTTCTTTCGAGCCCCTGCCAGAACGGATCCGCATAGCTACATTCGTGGAGCGGCAGTTGGCCTACCCATTTCGCTTCCACCCCCAACGCGGAACGCCGACCCAGCAGGTCGGCGTTCCGCTATTCCTTGAAGAAAGTGCTTACGCTTCCACCACGGCCTTGCTGGCCTTCTTCCGGTCGTTCTCGTCAAGCAGGATCTTGCGGATCCGCAGGCTCTTGGGTGTGACCTCCAGGTACTCGTTGACCACGATGTACTCCAAGCATTCTAGCCGATGGCGACATGCGCCATCCCAGGCTCAATGCACTATGGCTGCCGTGCTTGGCAACCCATCGAGCATAGCCCAAGGGTGAGTCGCAGTAGGCACATTCCTTGTAATATTGGGATTATGAGGTCCACCAGCTTTGTTCTTCTTCTCTTCTTCGTTGCCTCTTGTAGCACACCCGAAAGGAAAAGAGATGCTACCACATTGCCCATTCTTCCATCACCTGATGCGGTGCTGGCCCAAACCAAGGGCAAGGACGACCTTACCACAGCAGCACTTCAGCGGAGTGCGCTCAAGACCTTCGTGGAGATGGCAGGTTTCATCACCTTGAAGTATGAGCTTCCTGTGTCCGAGTATGGGGACATACAGAAGGAATATCGGACAGCGATGGACCGCGTGGTGGGTCCCATCGTCACGGCACTCTTGAACGCACCCAGCAAAGCGGCTGAGAAGAAGTTGGACGATGCATGGCAGAAAGCCAAAAAAGCATCGGATGAGCTACTGGCGCATTCCAGTGATAGTCTGTTCACAGCGTATCAGGTCTCGCTCACCCAGGCTGAGATGAATACGTTCAAAGCCGCTAGGGCTACTACGGATCTCATGGACCCGGACATCTTCGATACATATGCCGAGAAGCGTCGGGAGGAGCGAACCGTGATCGACGCAGTACAGCTTTACGTCCCATTAGTCGTGGGTCAGTTCATCTGTATCCTGCTCATTATCGGGGTGATGAAAGGCTATAGGTATGCGAAAGGCACGGTAGCGCTGTCCAAGGAGGATCCCACCATCTTGATAGCCGATGGGATGCAATACAACTTGAATTGCTACACCGGCCGAGTGGTATATGCCGCCAGTGCCACAACCACCCATACCAGCGTGCGTAGCAACCAGAATTATATCGAGAGCAGTTCCTACAGCGTTGAACACGACAAGTTCCATGTGGTGGATGTGAACGGGAAGGAGCATGCCGTACACCTATGGAATAGCAGTGTGCAAATACGTCCGGGATCCATCGTATCGGCCGCGTGGTTCGAAGGCCCCGGCGCCAAGAAAAGCGACTATGTCCTTTTCATGAACCACGACACTGACAATTACACAGCGCTGTGGGGCAACTTGGATCAGTACTTTCATTCGCGTTCCTCCCGTATGGCCACCAATGGTTTCTGGCTGGCCACCTTCTCCATTACACTTGCGCTCTTCATGGTGTTCTTAGCCCGCGGTACGTACGATCATCTTTTCTTATTCTATCTCATCCTGCAAGCATTGGTCGGTGTAGGTTGTTGGTTGGGAGCGCTCCTGGCCTATGGTGGTCTACGTACAGCCCAGCGCAACGGCTTCTCGGCGCGGGATGTACCTCGTTTGGCCGATTACCTAAGGAAACGGGAATTCGCGATAGGTCCTGTTGTTGAAGGGTAATCCTTCTGCACCCCAAAGCGAAGAACGCCGACCTTTCAGGTCGGCGTTCCGCTTTCGTTCGGGATCTGCTTACGCCTCCATCACCACCTTCCCCGCCTTCTTCCGGTCGTTCTCGTCAAGCAGGATCTTGCGGATCCGCAGGCTCTTGGGTGTGACCTCCAGGTACTCGTCCACAGCGATGTACTCCATGCACTCTTCCAGCGAGAACTTCACGGCGGGCGCGATGTTCTCCTTGCTGTCCGATCCGCTGGCGCGCATGTTGGTGAGCTGCTTGCCCTTTAGGACGTTCACCACGAGGTCGTCCGTTTTGGGGTTCTCGCCGATCACCTGGCCACCGTAGACCTCTTCTCCCGGATCCACGAAGAACTTGCCGCGGTCCTGCAGCTTGTTGATGGAGAAGGCGATGGCCGTACCCGTGCCCTGGCTGATGATGCTGGCCGCGCGACGGATGCCGAGTTCTCCCTTGTACGGCTCGTAGCCTTTGAAGCGGTGCGCGATGATGGCCTCCCCTTCCGTTGCCGTGAGCAACGGGTTGCGCAGGCCGATGATGCCCCGTGCAGGGATGTTGAACTCGATGTGCACGCGGTCGCCCTTCAGTTCCACGCTGAGCAATTCGCCTTTGCGACGGCTCACGAGATCGATCACCTTACTGCTGAATGTCTCGGGCACTTGCACGGTGAGGATCTCCACCGGTTCACAACGCTCGCCGTCGATCTCCTTCATGATCACCTGCGGCTGTCCCAATTGGAACTCGTAACCCTCACGGCGCATGGTCTCCACCAGGATACCGATGTGCAGGATGCCACGACCGTAGACCAGCAGCTTGTCGGGGCTGTTGGTCTCCTCGATCTTCATGGCGAGGTTCTTCTCGATCTCCTTGTACAGGCGGTCGCGCAAGTGGCGGCTGGTCACGAATTCACCTTCCTTGCCGAAGAACGGCGAGGTGTTGATGGTGAAGAGCATGCTCATCGTGGGCTCGTCCACCTTGAAACCTGGCAGGCCCTCGGGGTTCTCGAAATCAGCGATCGTGTCGCCGATGTCGAAGCCCTCGAGGCCCATGATGGCGCAGAGCTCACCACTGAATAGTTCGCGGTCCTTAACCTTCTCCTTGCCCAGGCCCTCGAACACCATCAGTTCGGCCACTTTGCCTTTTGTGATGCGACCATCGTTCTTCACGAGGCTCACGTTCTGCCCTGCCTTGATGGAACCGCGACGGACACGGCCCACGGCGATACGGCCCTGGAAGCTGCTGTAGTCCAGCGATGTGATGCGCATTTGCAGGCTGCCCTCCTCCTTCTTCGGGGCAGGGATATGCTCCAGGATCATGTCCAGCAGGTAGCTCACGTCCGTGGTGGGCGTCTTCCAATCCGGACCCATCCACCCTTGTTTGCTACTGCCATAGACGACCGGGAAATCGAGCTGGTTCTCGTTGGCCTCGAGCGTGAACATCAGGTCGAACACCTGCTCGTGTACTTCCTCTGGTGTGCAATTCGGCTTGTCCACCTTGTTGATCACCACGATCGGCTTCAAGCCCAAGGCGATGGCCTTGCCCAGTACGAAACGCGTCTGCGGCATGGCGCCCTCGAAGGCATCCACCAACAACAGCACGCCATCCGCCATGTTCAATACGCGCTCCACCTCACCACCGAAGTCACTGTGGCCGGGGGTGTCGATCACATTGATCTTCACGCCCTTGTACCGCACGCTCACGTTCTTGGAGAGGATGGTGATGCCCCGCTCACGCTCCAGGTCGTTGTTATCCAACAACAGATCGCCGGTGGCCTGGTTCTCCCGGAAGAGCTGGCACTGGTGCAGGATCTTGTCCACCAGGGTGGTCTTGCCGTGGTCAACGTGGGCGATTATGGCGATATTCCGCAGCTCGGTCATGGCGTCTTTTCTTGAAAAGGCGCGCAAAGGTAGGGTTTCCTGCTGGAAGACAGGACCGAACGCTATCTTTGCCGCCGCTTCGCCGGAAGGTGTTGCGAACCGGCCCCGTAGTTCAATTGGATAGAATGACAGATTCCGGTTCTGTTGGTTGGGGGTTCGAATCCCTCCGGGGTCACAGAAGGGGCGGCGAATTCGCCGCCCCTTCATGTGACCGCACATGCGCATCGATAAATTCCTCTGGTGCGTACGCCTGTTCAAGACGCGGAGCCTGGCCACCGATGCCTTGCGCAACGAGCAGGTGCGTATGGGCGAGCGGTCGGTGAAAGCCCATGCCGAAGTGCGCGTGGGCGAGGTCTTCGCAGTACGCGTGCCACCTGTCTGGCGCAGTTGGGAGATCGTGGCGCTGCCCTCCTCCCGCGTAGGTGCCAAGCTGGTGCCCGGCTTGATCAAGGAGGTGACCTCCTTTGCGGACCTTGAGAAGTTGGAACTGGCGCGCCTGGCCAAGGCGCAGCACCGCGACCCCGGGGAAGGAAGGCCCACGAAGCGGGATCGGCGGGATATGGACCGCTTCACGGAAGGCTGAGGCCCTGTACCACAAGGCAAAGGAACCGCCTCGTTGTTCCATCTGTGTCGCGCCTCTGTTGCGCTCGTTCCGTCGTCCCTGAGTGGTTCCCACTGTTCAGCCATGGATCAACCGATCGTCCCACGCTTAACACTTCTTCGCATTCCTTAACGCACGGTCCGTTCGGAACGCGAATAGTTTCGAGCCACCAAGCCACTCACCATGATCAAGCAACTTTTCTTCATGCCTCTTGCAGCGGTCTTCCAAGGGGGCGCCCTACCCGAAGCGCCACAGGAACCGGTGGACCGCAAAGTGCGGATCGAGATCGTTACCACGGAGAACGGCGAGACCAAGCGCATCACCAAGGAATTCGATGCCGGTAGCGAGGCCGAGATCCAGCAGACCCTGAAGGACCTTGGCGTAATGGACCACTTCAATGTCTCCGGCGATGGCGAGAACGTGACCATCGATATCCGGCGTTCCATGGATGGCGAGGAGGATGAGGATATCTCATTGTCGATCGCACCGTTGGACCCTATGGACCCCGTTGCACCGATGGCCCCCATGCCGCCGATGCAACCCATGGCACCCTTTATGGGGAATGATGGCGTGGCCTATCTGGGTGTGAGCACCCAGAGCTTGAACGATGAGCTACTGGCCAAGAACAAGGTGCCCGGCAAGAAGGGCGTGTGGGTGAACGAGGTGATCGAGGACACACCTGCGGACAAAGCCGGATTGGAGGAAGGTGACGTGATCACCGAGGTGGACGGTAAGGCCGTTCTTGGACCAGCGGGATTGACCGAGATTATCCGGGACCACGAGCCTGGCGACAAAGTGAAGTTGACGTACTACCGCAACGGGAAGAAGATGGACGGAACTGCAGAGTTGGCCGAACGCGAAACGAGAAGCTATTCCTACAGCTACGGACCCGAACACGGTAGCGAAGAATATGATTGGGAATCATACCTCGGCGATGGCGAATGGTCCGGAAGCTCGCATGCCTTCCTGGGTGTTACACCCAAAGAGGATAGCGAGGATGTGAACGGCGCGGCGATCGAGAGCGTGGAAGAAGGATCCGCTGCCGAGATCATGGGGATCCAAAGCGGTGATGTGATCACGAAGATCAACGACAAGGAGATCAGCGATTTCACCTGCCTGTCCAACACCATCAAGGCCATGGAGCCCGGCGACGAAGTGAGCGTGACCGTGCAGCGCGATGGCACCACGACCACCCTCACCGGTGAGTTGGGCGAACACAAGCAGGACATGACCTTCATCCTGGAGGCTCCCGATGGCACGCCCGGCGCCGCGCACATCCGCCGTTTCCGCATGGACGGCATGGGCCAGCAGGACTTCGCCGAGTTGCAACGCGACATGGCCGAACTCCAGCGCGATATGGCCGAGTTGCAACGGTCTCTGGGCAAGGACATCCGCACCAAGGAAACGCGGATCACCATTGAGGCCATGCCCCTGTCACCCGCCGAGAAGGACCTCTTGAAGAGCAAGGGTGTTACAGCGCTCGATGTGGAACTGAAGCTCGGCGATATGGGTGTATTCCCCAACCCGAGCAACGGTTTCTTCCGCCTGCAATTCGATGTGGCCGAGAAGGGTGATCTCTTCGTGAACGTACACGATGCCACCGGCGAGCGCGTCTATGAGGAACGCATCACCGGTTTCAAAGGCCGCTACGAGCGTACGCTGGACCTCACCGACAAGGCAACAGGCACATACTACCTCGTGATCCAGCAGGGCGGCAAGACCACCGCGCAGAAGCTGGTCAAGCAATAGGCAACGATTTGTGAAAGGAGTGTTGGGGGTGTCCATCGCCCTCGGCACTCCTTTCTCTTTTGCACCTTTACCGCACCATGAAGATCCTCGTCCGACTCATCATCTCCGCGATCGCCGTGCTGGTCACGGACCTGCTACTGCCCGGTGTGAGCTTGGGCGACATGAGCCAAACCAACGGCCTGCTGACCGCCTTACTCGTTGCGGCCGTGCTTGGATTGTTGAACGCACTCTTGAAACCGGTCCTGATCCTGCTCACCCTGCCCGTTACCGTGGTCACGCTCGGGCTGTTCCTGCTGGTGATCAACGCCGTGATCGTGCTGATCGCAGACAAGCTTATCGATGGCTTCACTGTACAGAGCTTCTGGTGGGCGCTTGGTTTCAGCCTCGTGCTCTCGCTCGTTCAAGGTGTGTTGAACGCATTCGATGGCGGGAAGAGTAAGGAGGAGTGAAGAGTTCGCAGTAGGCAGTCAGCAGTAGGCAGTGAATACCTGAACTTGTGTGGTATTCACTGCCTACTGCCAACTAACCACTGCCTACTGCACTAGTTATCCCCGTCCAGCAATCGTCCTAGGCCGCCGAGGACACTTCCCTCCTCTTTCCCACGACCACCGGCGCGTGGTGCTGCCGCGATGATGTTATCAGCAAGGCGGCTGAACGGCAGGCTCTGGATCCAGACCAGGCCAGGGCCGCGGAGTTGGGCGAAGAACAGGCCCTCTCCCCCGAACAAGGTGTTCTTGATGCCGCCAACGAACTGGATGTCGTAGTCGATGGTCTGGGTCATGGCCACCAAACAGCCGGTATCGACGCGGAGCATTTCACCCGGGGCGAGTTCTCGTTGTACCGTGGTACCTCCAGCATGGATGTAGACCTGGCCGTCGCCTTCGAGCTTCTGCATGATGAAGCCTTCGCCACCGAAGAGGCCCGCACCGATCCGCTTCTGGAATGCGATGCCGATGCTCACCCCTTTCGCCGCGGCGAGGAAGCTGTCCTTCTGGCAGATCAATTTGCCCTGGTAGTCGAGCAGGTCCAAGGGCATGATCTTGCCCGGGTAGGCCGCTGCGAACCACACGGTGCGCCGCACCTGCGACATGTTGGTGTAGGTGGTCATGAAGAGGCTCTCACCGGTCAGCACACGCTTGCCAGCACCCCATATTTTGTCCATGAAGCTCTGCTCGCGGCCATCTCCGCTCCCGAAGATGGTCTTCATCTCGATGCCCTCGTCCATCATCATCATGGTCCCGGCTTCGGCGATGACCGTTTCCATCGGGTCCAGCGTGATCTCCACGCATTGCATGTCATCACCGACGATGCGGTGATCGAGTTCGTGGGCGGTGCGGCTCATGGGAAGGATATTGTAGCTGCAAATCTCCGCAATGGTCAGAGGACGGTGATGTCGCTCACCACGATCGGGAGCCGCTGGTCACAATCCGCGGACCCAAGGGTCACGTTCCGGTCGGCTAGGTCGATGGTAGCGCCCGATCAACGAAGTACATGTGCATCTCGCCCTTTCCCTTCGCCTGCACTTTGCCGCGTGGTGTAAAGGTAAATGCGGGAGATGTTGCGTGTTGACGGGTTACGTGTTGTGCGCTATCCCCCGCCACAACTGGATCCTTCACCAACGCATACGTCGCCTCGCTGATGTTGACCCGGCCGATCTCCCCGCTGCTTTCCATGCGGCTTGCGGTGTTCACCGTATCGCCCCAGATGTCGTACTGGAATTTCTTCACACCCACGATCCCTGCCACCACCGGCCCCGTATGCACCCCGATGCGGATCTCGAAGTAGGGTGATCCCTCCGCCATCTTGCGTGCCTTGCCCGCGGCAACGAAGTCGCGCATCTCCAAAGCGGCGGCGATGACATCGGTGGCGTGGGTACTGTTCGGCGTAGGCAATCCGCCAGCGGCCATGTAGGCGTCGCCGATGGTCTTGATCTTCTCCAATCCGTGCCGCTCACAGATCCGGTCGAAGGCGCTGAAACACTCGTGCAGGTCACGCACCAGATCCTTCGCTGTAAGTACTTCGCTCATCGCGGTGAAGCCCTTGAAATCCGTGAACAGCACGGTGACCTGATCGATGTGCCGCGCTTCGGCTTCGCCCTTGGCCTTAAGCTCCTCGGCCACTTCTTCGGGCAGGATGTTCAGCAACAGCTCCTCGCTACGCCTCTTTTCCTTGCCGATCTTGTTGCGTTGCACAAGGAACACCCCTGCGAAGAGGCCCACCAACGCGAACCCGCCAAGGAACCCATTGCGCAATAGCTTCTGGCGTTGCA
This sequence comes from Flavobacteriales bacterium UBA3364, assembly GCA_002360495.1. Lineage (GTDB taxonomy): Bacteria > Bacteroidota > Bacteroidia > Flavobacteriales_F > PHOS-HE28 > PHOS-HE28. The sequence goes on along the minus strand of DEQO01000071.1, from coordinate 3,581 downwards.
ATTCCTTCACGGCCAACGCATCCTTCTTCTCTTGCTCGGCTTGGGTGGCCGCCTCCTTCTTATCGAAGGAATATTGCATCTCCAGCTTGGTGATCTGCTTCGTGTTCTCCTCGTTGAACAGGCTGTCGCGATAGGCGATGTGCTGTTGATAGCTCGCCAGTGCAGCGCGATGATCGCCCATCGCCACGTAGGCATCCATCATCCCCTTGCTCAATTGCATGGCCGCGTAATCGCTTCCAATGGCCTCAGCACCGGATAGCCCTTCGCGGTACCACTCCAGCGCTTGCGGATAATGTCCCCTGTCCAATTCGATGCTCCCCAAGTTGCCGTACGTGTTCACAGCACCTTGCCGGTCCCCGATGCGATCGAAGATCCCTAGTGCGAGCGTCTGGCTCTTCAGCGCTTGAGCCAGGTCGCCTTCCTCGTAGTACACGATCCCGATGTTGCCGTGGCACGCAGCCACTTGTTTCTGATCGCCCTTCTGCTCATACAACTGCAATGCGGTCCGGTAATTCTCCAGTGCGGCATCCGGTTCTCCCATTGCGTGATGGATGTTACCCAGTTTGATGTGGGTGTTGGCCACACTGGAAATGTTCCCCATGCGCATCGCGATGGACAAGGCCGAGCGGCAACTGGTCAATGCCTCGGCATACGACTTCTGCTTCAGGTGGATACTCCCGATGTTGTTGTAGGAATAGGTCATACCCGTGCTATCACCGAGTTCTTCTTGGATGCGCAGTGCTGCAATGTTGCTTTTCATGGCACCCGGAAAATCACCTTGGTTCTGATAGGAAGCACCGATATGGTTGTACAAGGTGCCCATGAGGGCTCTCTTCCCGCCCGTTTCCGCCATTTCCAATCCAAGCTCGTAGTGCCGTATGGCTTCCGGAATGTCTCCCCGGTTCTTGTACACGTGGCCGATGTTGCCATACGAGACCGCCATACCCCCCTTGTCGCCCAAATGCTCACGGATCTTCAATGCAGCAACATGCTCTGCCATGGCAGCATCCAATTCCCCTTGGTGCCACTTGGCCATGCCGATGTTGCTATGCGCTTGTGCTACGCCCTTCTCGAATCCCAACATCTTGGAAAGTTCCATTGCTTGAAGCGCCAGTACAATGCAGGTATCGTGATCTCCAACTCGCCAACCGGCCTTCTCGCTCAACAGGTTCAGGATGTTCACCTTGTTCGTGTCCTCTTGTGCGACCTCTAGAGCTGTGGACAGTGAATCGATGCGGACCTGAGCAGGGCTCTGAGCATGCGCTGCAGTGACAAAGGTGATCAGCAGGACAACGAGGATACTTGCCTTTGCGGGGATCGAGTTGTTGCTATTCATGCGCGTACCGCACTGCCGGTATTGTACATATGGCCCGGACTGCTCATGCCAAATCTAGACCAAGCGCCATATTCGCTGCCACTGCCGGTGCATCTCGAGAATGAGAATGTCCATCGTTCCACCAACGGGCCTCGACAAGCGTATGTACCTTGCACGGCGTCCAACCGATCGTATCCATGCCCTCCACCGCAATATTGAAGGAAAATACGGACAGCACCAGCTTGGATACGCTGCTCCGCGCCTGGGAGCTTATGTGTACAGCGAAGGCCATGACCGAGCTGTACGAGGAGAACTTCAAGCTCACGAGCAAGTATGTTCACGCCACGAGCCGCGGACACGAGGCCATTCAACTTGCACTCGGTCTCCAGTTGAAGCCGCAGGATTTCGTTGCGCCATATTACCGTGACGATAGCATTCTGCTCGGCATCGGTATGCAGCCATATGAATTGATGCTGCAACTGCTCGCCAAACGCGATGATCCGTTCAGTGGAGGCCGCACCTACTACGGTCACCCGAGCCTGAAGCGCGAAGGCATGCCGACGATCCCGCACCAGAGCAGTGCAACAGGCATGCAAGCGATACCTACCACGGGCATCGCACTTGGGCTATGGTACAAGGAACAGGCAGGCATCCCGCACCCCATTCCTGGTGAAGCACCGATCGTAGTTTGTTCGCTGGGCGATGCGTCCATCACTGAAGGCGAAGTGTCCGAAGCTTTCCAGATGGCGGTGCTGAAGAAGTTGCCGATCATCTACTTGGTGCAGGACAACGAGTGGGACATCAGCGCCAGTGCCGATGAGATCCGCGTAGGCGATGCCAGCGATTACGCGATAGGTTTCAAGGGATTGGAAGTACGCCAGGTGGACGGTGCCGATTTCCTCGCTTGCCACGCGGCCTTGCATGACGTGATCGCGACCGTGCGAAAGGAACGTCGTCCGTTCCTGGTGCATGCGAAGGTGCCCTTGTTGAACCACCACACCAGCGGCGTGCGCATGGAGTTCTACCGTACAGCGGAGAATCTTGCCGAACATCGCAAACGCGATCCGTTCCCACGCTTTTTGCAACAACTGCTGGACCTGCGCCTACAATTGGATGGCCTGAAACAGATCGAGCAAAAGGCCGCTGCACGCGTGAAAGCCGATTTCGAGAAAGCATGTGCCGCTGAGGATCCATCGCCTGAGGACCTGACAACGCACATGTTCACGCCCACGCCCATCACCGAAGAAAAAGGGGAACGCGCACCTGCGGATCGGGAACCTACGGTGATGGTGGACAGTGCCCTCTTCGCGATCCGCGAACTGATGCAGGAGGATCCGCGCTGCCTCCTCTATGGCCAGGATGTGGGCGCCCGCCTCGGCGGTGTTTTCCGCGAGGCTGCTACGCTGGCCCGCGATTTCGGCGGTCACCGCGTATTCAATACGCCGATCCAGGAAGCGTTCATCATCGGTAGCACGGTGGGCATGAGCGCCGCTGGACTGAAGCCGATCGTGGAAGTACAGTTCGCCGATTATATCTGGCCGGGCCTCAACCAGCTCTTCACCGAAGTGGCGCGGAGTTGTTACCTCACCGTGGGCAAGTTCCCTGTGAGCTGCATTCTGCGGGTCCCCATCGGTGCCTATGGCAGTGGCGGCCCATACCACAGCAGCAGTGTCGAAAGTGTGTTGTGCAATATCAAGGGGATCAAGATCGCGTACCCCAGCACCGGTGCCGATCTGAAAGGATTGATGAAGGCCGCCTACTACGACCCGAACCCTGTGGTGATGTTGGAACACAAGGGCCTCTACTGGAGCAAGATCAAAGGCACCGAGGACGCGAAGACCATCGAACCTTCCGCTGATTATGTGATCCCGTTCGGCAAGGCGCGTATCGTGCAGGAGGCTGACCAAGAGAATATCGTGAAGGGCAAGGCGGCGGTGGTCGTCACTTACGGCATGGGCGTGTACTGGGCGAAAGCCGCTGCGAAGAACTTCGCGGGCCGTATCACCATCATCGACCTGCGCACCTTGGTGCCGCTCGACATCGAGACTGTGAAGAAGTCTGTGGAAAAGACCGGCAAATGCCTGATCGTCCACGAGGCAACCCGTACCGGCGGGTTCGGCGGGGAACTGTCCGCGCTGGTCCAGGAACACTGCTTCTACCACCTCGAAGCGCCGATCGAGCGCGTGACCGGGTTCGACACGCCGTACCCGCACAGCCTTGAATGGGCCTATTTCCCCGGTCCCGTCCGCATTGGCGAGGCGGTGGA
>DEQO01000045.1 GCA_002360495.1 Flavobacteriales bacterium UBA3364 | reverse complement strand
GCCATGCGCGAGCGCTTCCTCACCATCGGCCAGGCCAAGGTGGCCACCAGCGGGCACGAGGCCTTCGCGCTCGGCTACCTGCGCAAGGGCACCGACGAGGTGATCGTGAGCCGCGCCCACCAGCTGGCCCACGCCAAGCAATGCGCGCTGGACCTCTGGAACAAGGGCTACACCAAACCCGCACCGCGCAAGGACATCAAGGTGCTGGGCCAGGAAGGCCTCGGCATAGTGTACGTGGGCGCCAACAGCATGCTCAGCGGCAATTACATCAGCCAGCACGATGCGCTGATCAGCGAGAAGCTGGGCTACGTGATGTGCGGTGGGGATCTGAGCGAGGCGACGGAGGTGAGTGAGCAATACCTGCTAGACTTGGAGCGGAAGGCCTTTGTGGAGTTGTGCATGCAGCGGAAGACGTTGGAGCGGTTGCAGTCGATCATCACCTCGGGCAAAGTGCTTCGGAACTGATGAAAGCCGTGAAGCATAGTGGTTGTTTGGGCGTGCCCCTCGCAGAGCCTCGGGTCGCGCTTTCCGCTACAAGTCCTCGCGCGTCCCGAGGCCTCGGGAACCGCGCTGTGGGCTTTCCGCTGCAATCGCTCACGCAAGCAAAGGAGTACCACCCCAATTCACTCCTTCAATGAAAGAGAAAGTCCCACTGGCCATCCTTGAAGCCTTGAATCCGGCTTCAAACGAGAATCTGCAGTACGTCAGCGCACATAATGACCAAGGAGCGATACTTCTACTGAAGGACAAATCGACGACCTCAGACTTCTACTTCAAAATCATCAAGAAAGAAAACCGGAACACTGGGCTACACTTCCTAGTCGAGTTCAAGCCAAGAACAAAGGAGAATACGGACAACCATCAAAAATGGCTTCTTCTTGAGGCCACACTTACGACACTAAGTAATTGGCTTTCACTCGTCGGCGCGTACTACACGACGAAGACGATCCTCGACGACCCACTCACTCAGTCCTATGCGGACCAGTTCTACTCGCAATTCGACATCGTTGATGAAGATGCCAGTCGAGCAGGCTTCAACTTAGAGCAGCAGTTGTTTCTTGATGAGTATCTGACGAACGTTCGGGGGAAGGTTGCTGCTTTGAAGGAGGGTCGACATCCAACTGATGTAACGAAGCTCGAGGAGATTGAAGCGGAAGCAGCCGAGATCCAAGCCAACCTCACCAAGGAAAACAAGCGCGCGATAGTGAGGCGTCTATCAAGGCTTTGGGCCAAAGCACAGCGTGTCGGACTTGATGTGATAAAGGAAATTTTCGTCAGCGTTGTATCAGACCTCACGAAGAAGCTTCTAACCGGTGGTTGAGTCGAAAACTATGAACGTGATTACCGAGACCACGAGCAAACTCCTTCTTTGGATAGGAGCAGGACTATTCATTTTGGGCCTTGTCTTCTTTGTATGGAAGGAAAGCGGGGTCAGCACTTCGGCTGAAATCGATGCTGCCAAGTTTGGTCAGTTTGGAGACTATGTCGGCGGATTGATTGGATCAATCTGGGCACTTGCGGGGGTCATTCTCTTCTATGTGGCCCTGACTGAACAACGACAGGATATCCAAACAAATCGTGCTGTACTCCAAACTCAGGTTGACGCACTCGAACAACAGATTGAAGAATTCCAGCTTCAGCGCGAGGAGCTCGAACTAACGAGAGAGGTGTTCACGGAACAGTCAAAGACACTGAAACTGCAACAAGTCGAATCGACGTTCTTCAATAGTGTCAATCTGCTCAACAACGTCATTCAAGGCATCACGTACTCCATCGACAGGTCTCCACCTATCGACCCGAAAAACCCTCCGGCCTTTCCGCAGCCTGATCGCACACAACACTACCATGGAAGGGACTGCTTTGAATACCTGTATGACGAACTCAGGAAAAGCTACAACGATGTGCGAGGGAAGTACATCATGACGAACATCCGGCAGACCTATTCACAAGGCGCCAAGTTCAACGTCCCAATAGAACATGAGACCTTGATTGTTGATCAAGCCTATGATGAATTCTTCAAGCGATATCAGTCCGATTTGGGTCACTACTTCCGAACACTCTACAACATCATCAAGTTTGTCGACACCTCGGAGACTGCTAACCAGAAGTACTACACCAACCTAGTTCGCTCTCAGCTCTCTAGCTACGAGCACACGCTTTTCTTCTATAATGGCCGGAGCCGATTTGCGAAGGAAAAATTCTACCCATTAATAGTCAAATACAGCCTCTTGGACAATCTACCCATAACGGAACTACTTAACAAAGAGCACATAGCATGGTTTCCTGAACAAGCCTATCAATGACAAAGTCAATGGAACAACGTGCATTCCGCGTGAGCGATCGAAGCGGCACCCCGCAGGGCTGTAATCAGCCCGAGGAGTACAGCGGAGAGCGCGACCTGAGGCGCATTTGGCCGAGGGGCACGCCCAACACTTCGACAAGCTCAGTGCAACGTACACAACAAGCAACAGTCAGTCCGGCATAGGACAACCGACAACGACCTAAGACCGCATTCCCATGAACGCATACATCATCGCCGGTTTCCGTTCCGCAGTGGGCAAGGCGCCCCGCGGCAAATTCCGTTTCACGCGCCCCGATGACCTGGCCGCGCACGTGGTGAACCACCTGGTGGGCTCGGTGCCCGGGCTGGAGCGCGACCGCATCGACGATGTGATCGTGGGCAACGCCACGCCCGAGGCCGAGCAGGGCCTGAACATCGGCCGCATGATCAGCCTGATGGGCCTGAACACCGACAAGGTGCCGGGCATGACGGTGAACCGCTACTGCAGCAGCGGCAGCGAGACCATCGCCATCGCCGCGGCCAAGATCCACAGCGGGCAGGCCGATGTGATCGTGGCGGGCGGCGTGGAGTGCATGAGCCCGATCCCCTTCGGCGGCTGGCGCATTGTGCCGAACGCCAAGGTGGGCAAGGCGCAGCCCACGTACTACTGGGGCATGGGTCTCACCGCCGAGGCCGTGGCGCGCGACTTCAACGTGAGCCGCGCCGACCAGGACGCCTTCGCGCTGAAGAGCAACGAAAAGGCGCTGGCCGCGATCAGCTCCGGCAAGTTCAAGGACGAGATCGTGCCCTACACCGTGGAGCGCGTGTACCTGGATGCGAAGGAGAAGCGCCAGGTGGAGAAGTACGTGGTGGACACCGATGAAGGTCCGCGCGCGAGCACCCTGGAGGCGCTGGCGAAGCTGAAGCCCGTGTTCGACGCGAAGGGCAGCGTGACGGCCGGCAACGCCAGCCAGACCAGCGATGGCGCGGCCTTCGTGCTGGTGGTGAGCGAGCGCATGCTGAAGCAACTGAACGTGAAACCGATCGCGCGCCTCCTCTCCTACCACGTGGCCGGCGTGGAGCCGCGCATCATGGGCATCGGTCCGGTGGCGGCGGTGCCGAAGGCGCTGGAGAAGGCAGGGCTGAAGCTGGGCGACATCGGGCTGTTCGAGCTGAACGAGGCCTTCGCGAGCCAATCGTTGGCAGTGGTGCGCGAGCTGGGCATCGACCCGGAATTGGTGAACGTGAACGGCGGCGCGATCGCACTCGGGCATCCGCTGGGGTGCACGGGCGCGAAGCTGAGCGTGCAGTTGTTCAATGAGATGCGGCGGAGGAAGCAAAAGTATGGGGTGGTGACGATGTGCGTGGGAACGGGGCAGGGAGCGGCGAGTGTGTTTGAGTTGTTGAACTAGGAAGCCATGTTCGACTGGCTATTCAAGAAGCGCAAGCGTGAACAGTCTGAGCCGAAGCCTGCACGAGAACATTATACTGATTCACTGCCGCTTCTTGAACCTGCTCAGGAGAAATTCAAGGTTGGAGATTTCAACGCCGCTCGTGAACTAGCAGAAGCATACACTCAGGATACAAGACCGAAGCTCGCGCGAGAAGCGCGAAAGCTCGTTGCTCTCTCCTTTTTCCGAGAAGGTCGATACGCTGAATCGTCTGCCCTCTTCGAGAAGCTTGCGGATGGCTCAAACCTACCAAGCGATTGGTTCAACCTTACAACAGCGTCGACCCTGGGCGGCGATGTCGAAAAAGGCAGGACAAGCTTCGATAACGCAGTGAGCTACTACAAATACCACGGGAAGCAGGAAGATCTGTCCATTCCGAACATGACCTTCTACTACATGCAATGCCTGAAAGATGTTGGGCAGTTCGAAAGGGCATTCGAACAACTGAAGTATCTCGGCAACATCTATAGAGAGCTCGTGATCACGGATAGCACGTTCCTCTGGATCCGGGGCGTGCCGTTCTTCGAACACACGGTAGACGCTGCCAAGGGCATTCTCTCACAGATAGACCCTAACGCAGCCCGGTCTTGGGTCACCTCGCTTAAGGAAAAGGTCGACGATGACGGCAAGAGCTACTTGCTCAAGGTTCTGACAGAACAATCCTGAAACATGAACCACGCACCCTCCGCTCTCCTTTTCTGCGGCCTCGCGGCTTGCAGCGCACCGAGCACGAGCGACCAGCCGACCGCCACAGCAAAGCCCCACGAGATCCACACCCCCACCTACGACCTCCTCCTCCCCGCCGAGCAGAAAGCCCTGTTGATCCTCTTCCCCTGCTTTCCCTGCGATGCGGAGGTCACCAACGGCAGCGAGTATGTTTGAGTTGTGAACTAGAGGCCACATGGGACGCGAGTACACTGTCGAACTGAACGGCAAGCGTATCGGCACAACCGCGCTTGAGAAACACGATGCGCCTATGGGTGTCGTGCTAGGGATCATCAAACTGGATGGGCATGCCTCCGGTTACGACCTTTTCAAACGGCATTGCGTAACAAACGGAGTGGAAGTTGACGACCAACCCGATGTGCGCTGCCTGATGACCCAGTTCATGCCGGGCATCCGTGTACATTCACCTGAGGGAACAGAGATCAAAGGTGCGGGGATAACCGTGAACGGTTTCGACGATGATGGTTGGGAGATCTCCATTCTTGGCATTCCCTATCCATTCTATGGCACCGAGTTCCCTCACCATGTGCGAGCTTTTGAAGAGCACTTCAAGCGAGGAGGGCTGCGAGTGTGTTCGAGTTGTTGAATTGAGCCATGAACTGGTGGCGTGACATCATTAATGGCGTGCAACACTTACCACGTTGCACATTCTCTCACGCCGCAATCATCCTGGTCCTGTCCGCGGCTCCTCTATTGTCATTAGGCCAATTCCAAATGGAATGGACTGCGGAATATGTCCATGCCCCCGAACAGATACACACCGGCTTGGATATGCATGTAGATCCTAACGGCACCGTTTACCTCTATGGGTACTCACGCAGTGATGCAGGAGTGAATACAGGTGTGTTACTCAAGAATGTCGAAGGGGAGTGGGTCTGGTCATTGGAACTTCCGGTTCAGAACATCTACGGATCCATGAGCGTGGATCATTCGGGGAACATTCTGATCGCAACCTCCGGAAGTGCTCCATCCATCGGCGAGCACTATCGGACAATGAAAATCAGTCCCGACGGGGTGGTACTTTGGACAGCAGATTTCGACGGAGGGGTTATTCCAGGTGGCTGGGATCGTTCGTATGCGATCGCTGTCGGCCCCGACAACTCTGTATTCGTTACGGGATGGTCGGAGGTAGTGCCCTTCCAGCACAACGCGGTCACTCTGAAGTACGATAGCCTAGGAAATGAACTTTGGTATGTATACTATGATCATGTGCAAGGCGCTGGCACAAGCGAGCAAGGCAACGACCTACTTATCGATGCTTCAGGTAACGTCTATGTAATCGGTCAAACACATGAACTCTCGGCTGAGCAGTACTATCTCTTCGCCCTTAAGTACTCGAGCAGTGGAGCTTTGCTGTGGGAATACCTCCACCCCGGGGAAACCTTCACCGATGGCCGCCGCGCTGAATGGCGTCCGGATGGGACCATAGCGATAGGCGGCGCCTACTATTTGGATGGTCAAGGGGATCTATTGTGCGATGTGCTGGACACTACAGGCGCACTCCAATGGTCAGCTACCTACAACGCTCCCGGCGATTGGCAGGGAACAGATTGGTTCCGTGACATTGCTGTTGGGGAGGACGGAACAGTCCTGCTCACCGGGACGCAGTTCAACGGTAGCGGCATACTTGACGACTACCTGACAGTGAAATACAGTTCGACCGGTGAACTGCTTTGGGCAAGGAGCTACAATGGAAGTACAGGTCACGATGACGGGTATGGTGTTGCCGTTGACGAACAAGGAAACGTATTCGTCGCAGGTAGGAGCAGTCAGAATTCATCTTCCGTGCTGGCTTCGATCGCCACACTTCAGTACGATACAGAGGGCAACCTGACCTGGAGTGATGTGTACAATGAGGAAGGCGCTGGATGGTATCGGCCCAACTGGAGAAATTCCGCTTCGAGAGAAGTCGAAGGCAAGTTGTTGGTGGCCGGGGCGCAAGAGAACAGCGGGATCGGAGGAACTGGCGCTCTCGTGCTGCTGTGCTATGGAACAAATACATCGACCGAAGACCGCTCAACGAGTTCTTTTGGCCTATTCCCGAATCCTGCAAGGAACCTCATTCACGTGGATGTCCCATGTTCAGGAATGTTCGACTGGACATTACTTGACCCTATTGGACGAGTCCTGATGAAAGGCCGCGCCATTCCTTGTGGCTCAATGACAATCGATTTTCGAGATCTCGCCTCTGGCAGTTACCTCCTGCATGTCGACGGTACGGTCATCCATGCTTCGCAGAAAGTGATGGTCGTGCCATGAACTCCTCCACCAATCTCGCATTCGCGTGCGTGTCGATCTTGCTGCTAAGCGCTTGTCAGCCGCCCGCTCCCATCAAGAACCTAAGGCCGAAAGAGATCCACACCCCCACCTACGACCTTCTCCTCCCAAATGAACAAAAGGCACTACTGATCCTCTTCCCCTGCTTCCCGTGCGATGCGGCGGACACCCGGGCGGAGTCACACATCGCGGACACGGCCGCAGCGAACGGCATCGCGGTGCTGATGATGAACTTCAACCGGCACCTCCTGATGAGCGAGGCCGAGCAGCAGGAGGTGATCGGCACGATCGCGGGCGCGGTGAAGGAGCACGGCGTGGATGCGTCGAACACGTTCATTGGCGGCTTCTCTTCCGGCGGCAACGTGAGCGTACTACTGGCGAAGGCGCTGTTGCGGTCGGCCGAGCCGCCGGTGCAGATGAAAGGCGTGTTCGCCGTGGATAGTCCGCTCGATCTGGTGCACCTGTACGAATGCTCGAAGCGCGACCTGGAGAAGACCTCCTTCCCGGAACACAAGGGCGAAGCGCAATACCTCCAAGCCTTTCTAGACAGCACCCTCGGCTCTCCCACGGACAGCATGGCCAACTACGAGCGCGCTGCTCCCCTGCTCAACTCGTCCGCGAGCGTGGCGCCGCTGAAGGACCTGCCCATCCGCTTCTACACCGAGCCGGACACGACCTGGTGGCGCATCAACCGAGACGACAGCTACGAGGAGCTGAACTCCTACGGCATGAAGCGCATCCACGACACGCTGGTGGCTGCGGGTAACGCGCAGTCGGAGTACATCACCACAGAAGGGCGAGGCGTGCAGCATGGCAACCAGCACCCGCATGCGTGGAGCATCGTGGATGAGCGGGAACTGGTGCGGTGGATCGAGCGGCTTAGTCGGTGACTGTTTGACACCGACTGAACCTCGACGACGTTGCGATATCCGAGAATGTCCGCAAATAGCCGGATCGTATCCGTAAACGTGAGGCCGCGTGAGGGGGCCTAGCGGCAGCCCGGCGCCGGAATGGCCGTGCGGATGTGTGCAACGAGGAGGCGACCGAAGGAAGCCCCCGCAGTGCCACAGCCGCTGGCCCTGACAAGTCCGGCTATAGCGGTGCACGCGACCCGAGGCGCATTTGGCCGAGGGGCACGCCCGGAAGAAGACACAAGGCTCAAGTGTCAAGGCATCAAGGTGGACGACACCCCTCTCACCATTCTTACTACCCTCACGAACCACCCCGTTTGGAAATTTGTTATGCATGCATAACTTTATGCCGAACCGTACGTAGGATCATCCGTTGAACAGTCCAGTTCATCCGCACCCATGAGCACCGAAACGAAAAAAGCCCTGCAGGGCGGCGAGTTCCTGATCCGCACCAGCGATCCGCAGGACATCTTCATCCCCGAGGAGTTCAACGAGGAGCAGCGCATGATCGCGCAAAGCGCGCGCGAGTTCCTGGAGCAGAACGTATGGACCCAGCTGGACCGCATCGACGCGCTCGAGGCCGGCCTGATGCCAAGCTTGCTGGACAAGGCGGGCGAACTGGGCCTGCTGGGCATCTCGGTGCCCGAGGACCTGGGCGGTTTCGGAAAAGACTTCGTGACCGGCATGCTGGTGACGGAAGTGACCGGCGCGGGGCACAGCTTCAGTGTGGCGATCGCCGCGCATACGGGCATTGGCACCCTGCCCATCCTGTACTACGGTAACGACGCGCAGCGTAAGAAGTACATCCCCAAGCTGGCCAGCGGTGAATGGAAAGCCTGTTACTGCCTCACCGAACCCGGCAGCGGCAGCGATGCCAATAGCGGCAAGACCAAAGCGGTGCTGAGCCCTGATGGCAAGCACTGGATCCTGAACGGGCAGAAAATGTGGATCACCAACGGTGGCTTCGCGGACATCTTCACCGTCTTCGCCAAGATCGTGGACCCCATCACCGGTGTGGAGGACGAGAACCTGAGCGCCTTCATCGTGGAGAAGGACTTCGGCGGCATCACGCTGAACCCGGAGGAGAAGAAGATGGGCATCAAGGGCAGCAGCACGCGGCAGGTGTTCTTCAACGACTGCAAGGTGCCGGTGGAGAATTTGCTGAGCGAGCGCCAGAACGGCTTCAAGATCGCGGTGAACATCCTGAACATCGGCCGGATCAAGCTCGCGGGCGCGGCTCTGGGCGGTGCCAAGGCCACGGTGGACGTCAGCGTGAAGTACGCCAACGAGCGCATCCAGTTCGGCAAGCCGATCAGCGCGTTCGGCGCGATCCGCCAGAAGCTGGCCGACCAGGCCACCTACTGCTACGTGGTGGAGAGCGCCACCTACCGCTGCAGCCAGGACATGGAGAACGCCATTGAGGACCTGAAGGCCGGCGGCGCCGACCATGCGAAGGCCCTGCTGAAAGGCGTGGAGCAATACGCTGCGGAAGCCGCGATCCTGAAAGTGGCCGGCAGCGAATGCCTCGACTACGTGTGCGACGAAGGCGTGCAGATCTATGGCGGCATGGGCTACAGCGCCGAGAGCCCCGTGGAGCGCGCCTACCGCGACAGCCGCATCAACCGGATATTCGAGGGAACGAACGAGATCAACCGCATGCTCACGGTGGACATGCTGCTGAAGCGTGCGATGAAGGGTCAGCTGGACCTGATGGGCCCAGCCCAGGCCGTTGCCGCGGAACTGATGGGCATCCCCGATATGCTGGAGCCCGATGATTCGCTGCTCGGCGACGAGAAGCGCATGGTGGCCAACTTCAAGAAGGCCGTGCTGATGGTGGCCGGTGGCGCCGCGCAGAAGCTGGGCCTCGAACTGGCGAAGCACCAGGAAACGCTGATGCACATCGCCGACATGGTGATCGACACCTACCTGGCCGAGAGCACGCTGCTGCGCACGCTGAAGCTCGCCGACAAGAAAGGCGCGGCCAACGTGTCCGAGCAGATCGCCATGTGCCAGCTGTACATCCACGACGCGGCGGACCGCATCCACAAGTACGCGAAGGAGGCGGTGTGCAACTTCGCCGACGGCGACGAGCGCCAGGCCATGCTGATGGGCGCGAAGCGCTGGAGCAAGAACACGCCGATCAACACCGCCGAGCTGCGGAAGCTGGTGGCGAAGAAGATGATCGCGGAGGGAAGGCACTGCTACTGATCGCTTCTTCGCAGCCGTCGAAAGGCGCCGAGGGTCACCTCCGGCGCCTTTCGGCATTCAAGCAAGCAGCCCTTCCCCCCTGTGATGCGTCTGGCATAATGATCGCCTGTCGATCGGAGTTCTTTCCACATCCCTGACCAAACCCGTACGACCATGGACCGCCCTGGGCACTGCCCGTGGCGCTGTTGGTGGCCTCAGGCCTCCTGGCGCGATCGCCCCCCAGGCTCACCGTGCACTTCGCGTTGGACAAGGCCGCGCCGCGCCTCGCCGATGCCGCCCCCTTCGGATCTCCATGTTGCAGCCCGACACGTGGCACTTTCCTTACTTTCAGCACACGAATGCACCTGGCATGAACACCATTTTCCTCAAACGGGCCTTCGTAGGCCTTTCGTTCTTCGTTTCGATCGGTATGCTCCATGCCCAGACCATGGAAGAAATGAAGGCTTGGAGCGTCGATGAGTTCGCGCGTAAGATGACCGATCAAATGTCCACCCGGGCTTCATTGTCACCGGGGCAGGTCGATCAAGTGCATGCTGTCAACCTGAAGTTCGCCGGGCTGGTCATGCCGGTAGTGAAGGGTGACGGGGACCATCGGAGCAAACTTTCAGCGATCAAGGGATTTGACAACCAACGGAGCGAGGAACTCGAGATCTTCTTGGGCGCCGAACAAATGCGGCAGGTTCGGCAGGTCCAGAATGAGAACCGCCGAAAAATGAAGCAGCGCTACTATGAACGCCATGGTTCCACTCCACCCAAATAGCCCCTCCGACCGCGGTCGTTGGCTTGGTGGCTAGCTTCGGTCATGCGTCTCCTCGCTGTTGCACTCCTCTTCGCAGGTCATCCGACATTCCCCCAAGCGTGGACCCAGTTGCCGGATTTCCCTGGGACGGCACGTGATGATGCCACGGCCTTCGCAGTGGGTAACGCTGTCTATGTTGGAACAGGGCGCGATGTGGACTTTGCGCTTCGGAACGACTGGTACGCGTTCAATACCGTGACCGGAGAATGGAACGCCATTGCTGCAATGCCCACCACCGGACGGCAATACTGCGCTGCGTTCGCGGATGGACAGTACGGCTACGTTTTCGGTGGTGTGGATGCGAACGGCTTATTGAACGAGCTATGGCGCTACGACCCGATGACCGACGCATGGGAACAGCGGACCTCCCTTCCCGGCCCCGGGCGATCCGCATCCGTGGCTTTTGACAGCGGGTTGATCTGTACGGGAATGCTGGCAGGCGGCATTCCCACGGACGAAGTTTGGCACTACGACGCGGCAGCTGATTCCTGGTCCGAGAAAGCGCCCGTTCCTGGGGGGCCGCGCCATCGGGCTTGTGGCAGCGGTGCGAACGAGTTGATCTTCGGTGGCGCGAATGCGGCGTTCGAAGCGCTTTCGGATGCCTATGGCTCCTCGCCTCCGTGGGATGCCTGGTACCCGATCCTCGAAATGCCGGGACCGCGCTACGGCGCGGACGGATGCAGGAATTTCGTCGTAGGCGGAGCATCCGCAGCGGATGAATACCACGACGGCACTTGGATGTTCCATGGACCATGGGGGTGGACCATCTCCGAACCATTTCCCGGCGGACCGCGTCGCGGTGGGGTAATGACGGCCAATGCCAACGTGACCGGCTTGGACGTTCGGCTGTATTATGGTACAGGTGTCGACCTCTCCGAACGAAAGAACGATTGGTGGAGCTTCGACTACTACTTCGGGGCAGTTGAAGAACACGTATCGCCATCGGTCAAGGGTTACCCTAACCCCACGAATGGCCTCATTCGTTTCGATCTCTCGGACAACGGCCGGAAGGTTCCTTACGAAGTCTTCGATATCACAGGCCGCAGCATCCAACAGGGCATGCTCCATACGAGTACTCCGATGGATGTCTCGCAGCAGGAACCTGGCCGGTACATCGTCGTGTTCCGGGCCTACGGCGTCGTCTACCATAGCCATTTCACCCTTATTCCATGAATTTCCTCTCCCCTGAGCTCGACCGCTATTCGGAGCTCAACTCGACCCCCGAGCCGAACTACCTGCAAGAGCTCGCGGCCGAAACGCGAAGCTCGATCGACATGCCGCAAATGCTCAGCGGCCATGTGCAAGGCCGTTTCCTGAGCCTGATGAGCAAGTTGCTCGCGCCGAAACTGATCCTGGACATCGGCACATTTACCGGTTATAGCGCACTGTGCATGGCCGAAGGACTGGCCCACGATGGTATGCTCCACACGATCGACATCAAAACGCCACTTGCACCGCTCGTCGATCGGTACTTACGCAAAGCAGGCTTCCACGATCGCATCCATCAACATCTTGCACCGGCCATGGAAGTGATCCCGCGCATCGAGGGAACGTTCGATCTCGTTTTCATCGATGCCGACAAGCAGAACTACGTGAATTATTTCGAGCTCGTGGTAGATCGCCTGCGACCCGGCGGACTGATAATAGCGGACAATGTCCTTTGGAGCGGCAAGGTGTTGGACCCCGATGCCCAGCAGGACGGCGAGACCAAGGGATTGGCGGCATATGCGCGGAAGGTGGGAACGGACACCCGGGTAGAGAACGTCCTTCTTCCGCTCCGGGATGGCCTGCTGGTATCACGACGGAAGTGACCGCCAGCTAACTTGCGGTCCCGATGATCGATCTGCGTTCGGACACCGTTGTCAAGCCCACCCCGGCCATGCGAGCAGCCATGGCAGCTGCGGAAGTGGGTGATGATGTCTTCGGCGAGGACCCGACGGTGATCGCCTTGGAGGAACGGTTGGCCGCCCTGTTCGGTCACGAAGCCGGGCTGTACTGCAGCAGCGGGACCCAGACCAACCAGATCGCGATCAACGTACATACGAAGCCGGGGGATGAACTGATCGGTGAGGAAGGGATGCACATCTACCGTTACGAAGGCGGCGGTATCATGGCCAATAGCGGGTGCAGCGTGAAGTTCGTACCGAACGATCGTGGACGTTTCACGGCGACCGCTGTGGAAGCTGCGATCAACAATGCTGCGGACAACTACCTCGCGCGCACCCGCTTGGTGAACATCGAGAACACGAACAACCGCGGCGGTGGATCGGTCTGGGACATTTCTGAAGTGCAACGCATCCGGGCCGTTTGCGACCGACACAGCCTTTCGTTGCACATGGACGGTGCCCGCATCTTCAATGCACTGGCCGTCGATGGTCGTACGCCTGCGGAATGGGGCAAGCCCTTCGACTCCGTCAGTATCTGCCTGAGCAAAGGGCTTGGCGCCCCGGTGGGTAGCGTGCTCGTGGGATCCAAACCGTTCATCCAGGAAGCGCGCAGGGTAAGGAAACGTTTCGGCGGTGGTATGCGACAAGCCGGCATAATTGCAGCAGCAGGGCTTTTCGCGATGGACCACAACCTGGACCGTTTGAAGGAGGACCACATCCGTGCCCGAAAACTGGCGAGCGCATTGCAACATCTTCCCTACGTCGAAAGCGTTGCTCCTACTGGAACGAACATCGTCGTCTTCCGTTTGAAGGACGAAGCCGGTGTCCCACGATTCCTGGAGAAATTGCGGAATGCCGGGATCATCGCCCTGGCGTTCGGACCCGGGGCAGTGCGTTTCGTGACACATATGGAGATCGACGATGCCGCGATCGACCGGACCATTGCAACCTTGCAAAAGCTGTCCGCATGAAGCGCTTCGCCCCCTTGGTCCTGCTGGCTTTCGCATGTGCCCCGACGCAATACGTTCACAAGGGCGTACAGGACGGTGTTGAATTGGCCTACCGCTGGGACCATCCGGTAGGCAAGCCGAGCGCGCTCCTTTTGAAATTGGTGAACACGACCGTCGAGGACAAGGAGGTCGATCTCGTCATCGACCTTTCCTATCAGGGCCGTACCGTGGAATCCTTCACTGCGGATACCTGCATCAAAGCCGGGCACACCATGAACGGCAGGCTGAACGGGATCTACTTCACCGCCACTACACTGAGCGCGGAGCAGATCAAGAGTGGTGATGCATCGGCCGAATTGACGCGCACCACGATCACCAAAAGCACCTGTCCATGAGCAGCAGGGAACGGTCGGGCGGTGCATTGTTCTACGCCATCATCGCTGTGCTGCTGCTGGAAGCGGGATTCCTGATCTGGTCTGCGTTCTATCTGCGCCAGCGCCGGTTCGATCTTTCGGAACTGGCGCTCCTGCGCACGCAACAGCTGCTTCACGTCCGGCTGGACGGTGTGTTCCATGAACTGGCCGAGGACCTGCGTGAGGAAGCCGCGGCACTTCAAGTGAACGATAGCGACGTGGTCACCACGCGTTGGATGCCGCTCCTCAGGACGCACTGGCCGATCATGAGCATCCGGCTCGCGGACGAGAACGGCAACGAGATCGCCTTGCTGCGCGAGGACAGCAGTTTCCTGGAGATGCGGACCGCGATCGGGTCAAAGGATGGACCGCCGATCCTGATGCGCCATGGAAGTACGCCTGGCGCGACACCGATCACCGGCCCTTGGTTGGGCGATACGGACAATGATCCCCGGAACCGTGTCTGGTTCAGCAAGGTATTGGAGGATACACGCGGTGAGCCAAGTTGGACACTGAGCGTTCCACGGGACAGCGGCCCCCCGGTCCTACAGGTTTCGCACCTCATACGTGGTGAGACAAAGAGATCCCCGTACCGGATCATGTCCTTTACGGTGGACCTGACCCGGTCCTCCTGGATGGATACGCGATCGGCCGCCTTGATGCGCTCGGGGATCCTGTTGCTCGACGGGGAAGGACGATCACTCGGGCAGTTGATGCGCGGGAGCGATGCCAACTTGAACAAGGCCACCGACCTTGCGCTGTCGCAATGGCAGGACCACAAGTCCAGCGCACCCTTCACCACCAGCGTGGGGGACTTCGACTATCGCTGCCTGATGGGCCCATACCCGCTGAACGGTCAACAGCTCAACACAGGGGTCGTGATGGACTTGAGCAGCTTGAACAGATGGATGTTCCCTGAACGCGTGGGCCTGTGGCTGATGTCGGCAGTGCTGGTGGTCCTGACGATCCTCCTGAGCTGGGCCTGGGGACGTAAGCGCCGGTCCGATGAGCGGATCCGCAAGCAGGCCAAACGCAACCGTTCGCAGGAACTGAAGCTGGCCAAGGCCTTGGGCGAACGCGAGGTGTTGAACCGTGAAGTACACCATCGCGTAAAGAACAACCTGCAAGTGGTAAGCAGCCTGTTGAACCTGCAGGCCATGCGCCTGGATGATGGTCCGGTGAAGAACGAATTCCTGCGCGGAAAACGACGGATCGACACCATCGCACTGGTCCATCACAAGCTCTACGGCCTCTCGGATCTGCGCCATGTGGACCTGAAGCTCTTCTTCACGGACCTTGTGACAGCGCTGGCCGAAATGCATCGCCCACAAAGCCGCACGGTGAGCACCGATGTGGACACCGAAGGTCTTCGTGCGGACCAGGACACAGCCATCGAGTTGGGCATCATCCTGTGCGAGTTGGTCGTCAATACCTATCAGCACGCATTCCCTTACGCCACCGGTGGTCACGTGGAGATCCGTGTGCGCCCTGTGGAAGGCGACCTCTACCGACTGACAGTGAAGGACAACGGCAAAGGCATTCCCGAAGGTGGCCAGCAAGGACCGGGCAAGTTGGGATTGGAGATCGTCGAGGCATTATCCGAACAACTCGATGGCTCCTTCCACATGCGCACCAATGGAGGCGTGTTGTTCGAAGTCCTCTTCCGCATGCAACAGGAAGCGGGCCCTACTGAAGGACACGTGGTCCCGGCTGCGGTCAAACCAGCGTAACCCTATCGGATCCACTCCACCTCCACACGGCGTTCATCGGGGTTCCTACCGGTGCTGCGGCTGTCGCCGTAGTAGTTCACCAGGAGCCGATCGGCCGGGATACCGCGTTGCAGCAGGTAGTGGCGAACGGCCTTGGCGCGTTGTTCGCTCAAGTGCATGTTGAGGTCCGTATCCCCACTGCGATCGGTGTAGCCTGTGATGAGGACACGTTGATCCGGCGCCCGCGCCAGTTGCTCGAACACCTCGTTCAGCAGGACCCTGTACTCGTTCTCCAGGTGCGTGGAATTGCGACCGAAACGCACGGCGATATTGCGACCAACGAGGTCGCTGAGGTTGGCCGACGGATTATCGCTGCCCGCCTTGTTGGCGGTGTTCGCATCATGCACCTCAAGCTCCAATCCCATGAGGCGGTCCTCGATGTCCTCCATCCTGTCGCGGATCTCCCACAGTTCACGGCGTTGGTCCATGTGGTCGATCCGGTCATTGATGGCATCGAGTTCGGCTTTCAACCATCGGTCCCGCTTGCGGATCTT
Organism: Flavobacteriales bacterium UBA3364; assembly: GCA_002360495.1. GTDB lineage: Bacteria > Bacteroidota > Bacteroidia > Flavobacteriales_F > PHOS-HE28 > PHOS-HE28. Next base: position 19,939 of record DEQO01000045.1, on the reverse strand, counting down.
CTGCTCCACGACAGGGGTATCCACTGTGGGTGTTGTTCCGCGCTCGGCCATCGCCTGTACGATACGTGCACCCAGTTGCGGATCGATGCCGCCACCTCCGGTATCAGCCAGCTGCAGGTCCAACGCACAGAGGTAGTTCTGCTCATCGAACACGGTGCCACAGGTGGTGTTCACACGGATCGTGGTCCCCGGTGACATCGCTGTCTTGCCGAGCACAGGCACCGTGGCCAAAGGCAGCAGATCGGCGCGCAGTTGACGTTCCAATTCCTCCCGTTGGGTGCGCACGTAGAAGTAGATCGCGAGGTACTTGTCCTGCTCTTCGCCTGCATCGACACCATTGCGGGCCTGGCTCCAATCGATGTGCGTGAGGCGGGAGAGCTGCAACCGCGTGGGTTCGCTCAGGCCGCTGAAGGCATCCGGCGCACCCAGGTCCTCCGCCGCAGCCTTCACCATGGCATCGATCTCGGTGGCCAGTTCCGCGCTAGGCAGATCACTTACCACACCTTGCTTCGTGAAATGGACCCGTGCATCGAGGTAGGCCCCGATGCCGGCTTCCAACAGCCGGTCAAGCATCAACCGCACATCATCGCCGGGCTCGGCGGTACGTTGCAGCTGGAAGACGGCTAGCGCACCCGGAACACCCCGCCAGACGGCTTGGAACATCGGTTCAGGCGCGTCGGGATCGTCCGTCTTTCCCTGTACGATCACGTTGGCGCCGGTACTCTCCCCCGATAGCTGCAGGGTCGCCTGCGCACCTGCCGGCAGGTATGGGAACTGCCCGAAAAGCAGTACCAGCAAAGGAAGTAGGACAGGCCGACGTGCCATTTCGGACGTGAAACTACCGGGTTGGAGCCCCTGGGTCCAGCGCCAACGCCGGAAAAATGTCAACGATCACTTAGGAACGTTGGACCAGCTCGGCCAATTGGCGGCGTTCACGGGCCCATCGGAAGGCTTCTTCGCGCAACGCGAACACGCGGAACGGAAAGGCCGGGCGTTCCACATGTTTGAAGACCTCGGCCTGGGCGCGGCTCGTCGGATCGGTGGCGAACAGTGCGACAGGATGGCCTTGAGCGCCGCATATCCGGCGCAAAAGAGCCCGTGCGCTATCGTCCACGACGACCTGTTCCGCATACTCCATCAAGACCGGTGAGCATCCAGAGCGGTCCAGGGCGGCCACCAAGCGGATGAATTCTTTCATGTCCCGCACTTGGACCCGGGCGCCTTTGGCCATGACCAGATGCAGTACACCATCCTCCCGCCACAATTCGAAGGGCGGATCGAATGTCGTTCGCTCCTGCTCAAGCATGGCGCAACCTACTACCGTACAACGCGCTGCCGGCGGTATCCCATGCTTGGATCTCAACAGGACCTGTTGACGGACCGGCTTATTTGAGGACCTCCGGTACCGGTTCACCCACCGAAGCGTCGGGCAGGGCGCTTCCGATCAGCATGGTCAAGGTCGGTACGATATCAACAACGGCGGTGCGGCGGACGACCTCGCCCGGCTCGATCCCTTGACCGAAGAAGATGACCGGCACATGTGTATCGTAGTTCCAGCCGCTGCCATGAGTGGTGCCTTTGCCGACATAGGCACCGTCCGCCTCGAAGTAGCCGGGCTTCAGGGTGTAGACAATGTCGCCGCAGCGTTGCGGCATGAATCCGTTGGCGAGGATCGCTCCTTGTTCGCTCAACGCGCCTCCTATCGCCAATTCCGACCCGGAGTACACTTCCGCTACCGCATCCTTCTTCAAAAGATGTTCTGCGATCCGCAACTTGAAGTCCGTTGATCGTGAACTGTCCGGCAGGAATATCTGGCCCTCAAGAATGGTATCGACACGGTACATGGTCTTTGCCCAAGCAGGAAGAGGGACGGACCCTGACTTTGACAGATCGTTCAATTCCGCTTTCCAAGTTCGCGTATCCACATACCCTGCACTCCCTTTCTGATCCTTCAGGTACGCTGGCACATCCACCACCCCGTGATCGGCCGTGAGGAACAACGTGTACTTCCCTGCTCCTACCTGCTTGTCCAATTCGCTCAACAGCCTGGCGAGCTCCTGGTCCAACCGGATGTACATGTCCTCCACTTCCAACGCACGCGGTCCCATTTTATGCCCAAGAACGTCCGTGCTGCTGTAACTGATGGCGAGCAGGTCGGTGATGTTGTCCTTGCCCATCGCTTCGCCGGTCAACGCCGCAAGCGCCATGTCCGTGGTCAGGGTATTGCCCCATGGCGTAGTGGTGATCAACGAAAGGCCCGCGGTCTTTGAAAGTGCTGCGAGATCATAGGGGAAAGCCGAACCGGCTCCTTTGGTCAACTCCTGTTCGTAGATATTGGCATCGGGCATGGGCGTGTGGTACTTGACCAATGGCAACAAGGGTTCCCAAGTGCGATCAAGGTATTCCTGCGGAAGCGCTTTTGCGTTGAACGCATTGAGCCATGCCGGCAATTCCTGCATGTACCATGTGCTCGTTACGAACGACCCGTTACTGCTGTACCAATAGGCCGCATCGCCCGTTCGACCGATGGGTAGCACACTGCTACGGTCCTTCAAGGCTACACCGATCGTGATGCCCTTGCCATCGGTGCGTCGCTCGATCTCGTCGGCCAGCGTGGTGGCGAGCAATTGCGATGGGGAACTCTGCGCAGACGCCGAGCCTACGCCTTGCACCGTGGTATCCTTCACGCAATAGATCGTCTTCTGTGTGGTGCGATCGTAGCGGTCGTTCGCGACGATACCGTGCAAACTCGGGGTGCTGCCCGTGTAGATGCTGGCATGGCCCGGACCGGTCACCGTGGGGATGTACGTGTAGTGTGCGTTGCGGAGGAAAGCACCTTGCCCGACCAGGCGTTTGAAACCCCCCTCACCGAAATTGTCCCAGTAGCGGTAGATGTAGTCGGGCCGCATCTGGTCCACCACGATACCCACGACCAATTTCGGCGGCGCCTGCCATGTGGGTTGCTGCGCGACGGCCTTTCCGGATCCCATGAACATGAATGCGAAGATCCAGTAGCATCGACCCACCTGGTCGACCACACGGCGTTTCGGGTGGAACATCGATCCCATTCGTTTCATGCGGAACGAGCAAAGAGGTGAAATAGGAAGAGGCCAGCACCAACGCTGATCACGATGTTCATTGCCGCGTAGGTGTACAATCCTTCGCGGAGCAAATGGAAGTTTTCGTAGCTGAACGTACTGAGCGTGCTGAAGCCACCACAAAAGCCGATCGCCAGCAAGGCGCGCCAGTGTTCCTTGCCCGGCAGATGCACTTCGAAACGGAGGATCAACCAGGCCAGCAAGGCGGTGGCCAGGAGGTTCGCAGATAACGTGGCCCATGGGAATACACCCTTCACCTCGATGCGTTGGAACAAATGGCCGATCGCGTAGCGCACCACGCTTCCGACGCCACCACCAAGGAAGACTGCGAGCCAGAGATTCATGCCGGAACAGGGTTCATGCGGTGGATGAGCTTGTAGAATATCCTCGCAAAGAGGGACCCGATGAGCCCACCGTACAATGCACCGACCAGAACATCGCCTGGATAGTGTACTCCGAGATAGACCCTGCTGTAGGCGATCAGCCCCGCCCAGAACAGGAGCAAAAGAACGGCCCAACGCGGAACACGCAACGCGCCGATCACGAAGAGCGCGATCGCGAAATGGTTGCTCGCATGCGACGACACGAACCCGTATCGCCCGCCACAACCTTCGGGCACAAGATGTACCAAGCCGTTCAACAGTGGCTCGTGGCAGGGCCGCAACCGTTGCACGGTCTCCTTGAACAAGAGCACCGAACCGCTATCGCTGAAAAGGAGCATGAGCACGATCGTCGGCACGGCCCAGAGCAGTCCCTTCCAACCGGACCGGCGTTGCAACAGGTAGAGGAAAAAGAGATACAGCGGCACCCAGGTGGACCTTGCGCTCACGACCAGCATCAGGCTATCGGACCAGACGGCGTGGCATCCATTGATCGCCAGAAAGGCCGCACGATCGGCTTCAAGGATGGCGGTGGTCCAGGACATGGCGAGGACGAAGGTCGGTAGAGAATGCAGAATGAAGCGGGCAGCTGGCGGCATGATCCCCAGGCTGCCCGTTGCCTGCTGCCTGCTCCAGTACCTCAGCGCTCACCCATGCAACTTCTTCCAAAGCGCGTCCTTCAGGTCCTCCAGTCCGATCTGCGCAACGCTGCTGATCAGCACATGGTCCACACCCTTGGGCAGGTCCTTCTGCAGTTGCTTCATCATCACCGCGTCCAGCATGTCGCACTTGGTGATGGCGAGAACACGGTCCTTGTCCAGCAGATCCGGGCTGTACTGCTCCAGTTCGTTCAGAAGCACCTGGTAGTCCGCCTTGATGTCCGCACTGTCCGCCGGGATCATGAAGAGCAGTGCGCTGTTGCGTTCGATGTGACGCAGAAATCGCAACCCGAGGCCCTTGCCCTCGTGCGCCCCTTCAATGATGCCGGGGATGTCGGCCATGACGAAGCTCTTGTGGTCACGGTATGGAACGATCCCGAGATTGGGCGTCAATGTGGTGAACGCATAATCGGCGATCTTCGGTTTGGCGGCGGTGATCACGCTGAGCAGGGTACTTTTTCCTGCATTGGGGAACCCGACCAGGCCGACATCGGCGAGCACTTTCAGTTCCATCACCACCCATTTCTCGGTGCCCGGCTCTCCGGGTTGAGCATAACGCGGGGTCTGGTTGGTGGAACTCTTGAAGTGCTGGTTGCCTTGTCCGCCGCGGCCGCCGGAGAAGAGGACGTGCTCCTCCCCGTCCTTTGTCACTTCGCACAGTATCTGGCCGGTCTCATCGTCCTTCACCACGGTGCCGAGCGGCACTTCGATCACCTGGTCCTTGCCGCTACGGCCGGAGCTCTGGTTGCTACTGCCCACTTCGCCATCTTCCGCGATCACATGTTTGGTATAGCGCAGGTGCAGCAGGGTCCAGAGCTGTCCGTTCCCGCGCAGGATGATGTGCCCGCCGCGGCCACCATCGCCACCATCAGGCCCGCCCTTCGGCATGTACTTCTCACGCCGCAGGTGGCTGCTGCCTTTGCCGCCCTTGCCGGAGCGACATTGGATGCGGATCTGGTCTATGAAGTTGGGGGAGCCGGACATGCGATATTCCTGATGCTTCAGAATGAAGCGCGCAAAGGTGATAAAAGGATCGCCCACGTCACAATGCGCCAACACCGATCACTCAGCTCTCCGCGTTCCGGGCATCATCCGATCGGCTGATCTTGCAAGGCTCGGGGCAACGCCGCAGGTGCCTAACGTCTTCGATGTGGTGATCGGACCGGGCCTACACAATGTGACCACATCATGATAACGGCCAAGCGTTCACTTCTCGTGATCAGCCTCGCCCTTATGGGCCTGTCCGCAAATACCCAGGTCTTCATCGCAGACCAAGGTTACCGCGATGCGTTGAAAGCGGCTGTTCCAGGTCTAGTTGATGGCGCCGGGATGATGGATACCGCGCATCCTAGATCAGCCGAGGGGATCCGATCGGTGCGCTTCGTGAAGAGGTGGGTCAGCCGATCGCCTTCACCAGTCGTGCGGTGATGTCCTCCACGGTACCCACCCCATCAAGGGCCTTGTACTTGCCCTGGGCGCCGTAGTAGTCCTTCAGCGGTGCGGTCTTCGCTTCGTATTCCCGGATCCGGTTGCTGATCACGGCTTCGTCCTTGTCGTCGGCGCGGCCGCTGGTGGCACCGCGTCCGATCAAGCGTTTCACCAGTTCCTTCTCGGGTACTTCCAAGGCGAGCATGGCCACGATGGGTTCGCCCTTGCCGTTCAACATGCCGTCCAGCGCCTCGGCCTGTGCCTTGGTGCGCGGGAAGCCATCGAAGATGAAACCCTTGGCATCGAGGTGCGCTTCCATCTTGTTGCGGATCATGCCGATCACGACCTCGTCCGGCACCAGATCACCTTGGTCCATCAATTCCTTGGCCTGGATGCCGAGCGGGCTTTCGGCCTTTATCTCCGCGCGCAGCAGATCTCCGGTGCTCAGATGAACGAGCCCGTAACGTTCGATCAGGAAAGTGCTCTGGGTTCCCTTCCCGGCCCCCGGAGGGCCGAAGAGTACGATGTTCAATTTCTTCATTGTGCAGGTGTGATGATGCGGTAGATGCCAGGCAAATTCCGGCCCAAGCCGTCATGATCCAACCCGGACCCGACAACAAAGGCATTGGGTATCCTCACCGCGACATGGTCGATGGGTATCGTTTGGGTGTAGGCGTCCGGCTTGAAAAGCAGGGTCGCGATGCTCACGCTGGCGGGATGATGGTCGGCCAATGCATCCAGGATGTGCTTTACGGTGTTGCCCGTATCCACGATATCCTCCAGCACGACGATATGGCGACCTTCGATCCGCTCGTTCAAGCCGATCAGGTCGGTGACGCGGCCGGTGCTGTGGGTGCCCAAGTAGCTGGCCACTTTCACGAAGGTTATTTCGCACTCGATGTCCAACCGCTTCACCAGTTCGGCTGCGAAGAAGAAGGCGCCGTTGAGCACTCCGACGAAAAGAGGCCGCTTCCCATGGTATTTGGCGCGAAGCTCGCCAGCCAGCCGATCGATCGCCGCGTTGACTTCGGCTTCGGGCAGGAAGAGTTCGAAATCGAGGTCGTGGAGACGGATGCGCGTCATTGCGATAATGCTGCCAAGGGGATGTCAAGCAGGGGGCGCGAAGTTAGCGATCGCCTTGGGGCAGGGTGCATTCACCACGGTCACGCGGACAATGGAGCGAAACGCTACTTTCGGTGCGATGCGTTCGATCCTTACCGCGCTCTCGTTCTTGGGCCTTACCGCAGTATTCGCCAGTGGCGAGCGTCTCCCTGCCGGCGCCCGGTTCGCAGGCATGGGCTATGCCGGCCTGACCCTTACGGACCTCTGGAGCGTACGGCTGAACCCGGCAGGCCTGGCCGGACTGGAAGTTCCCACCGCCGGGCTCTTCTACCAAAGCCACTACCTGACCAACGAACTGTCCCAGCAAGGGTTGGCCTTTGCGACCCCCTTGGGCAACGGCACGGTGGGGATCAGTGGCGACCGGTTCGGCTACTCGCTGTACAACGAGACCACGGTGAGCGCCACCTACGCCATGCGGTTCGGCGATGGGCTGCGGGCGGCGGTCCAGTTCGACTATCTCGGCGTGCGGCTGGGCGAGAACTACGGGAACTCCAATGCGTTCACCGCTGAAGTCGGCGTGCAAGCGAAGTTGAGCGATGCCATATGGATCGGTGCGCATGTGTACAATCCAACGCAAGCGCAGATCGGCGGGCCTTATGATGAGCAGGTCCCTACGTTGTTGCGCGCCGGTCTGGGCTACACCTTCAGCCCGAAGCTGGTGATGACCTTGGATGCCGAGAAGGATATCGACCGCGAGGAGCGCTTCCGGTTCGGTGCTGAGTACCATCCCAACCAAGCGCTTTACCTGCGTACGGGGATCCGCACCGGTGATGTGCAAGGCCACTTCGGTGCCGGTTTCCATTTGAAGCAACTCGAGATCGATCTGGCGGTCGCGGTACGCTCGCAACTGGGAGCTTCGCCCATCATCTCGCTGAACTACCGGTTCAAATGAAAGTGGCCGCGTGGTGCGCGATCCCGATCGCACTTGCCGGACGGGCCAGTGCGCAGGTGGACGGCATTCCCAGTGGGGTGATCGAACAGCGGATCGAGGCTGCTGCGGAACAATTGGGTGGTGAGACCGATCTTACCGGCCTTTTCGAATTGCTCGCCGATCGGTACAAGGACCCGATCGACCTCAACCATACCGACGCGCAGGAGCTGAGCACGCTGCTCCTGCTGAGCGATGTGCAGATCAGCTCGGCCATCCAGCATGTAAGACGGAACGGCAAGTTCCTGAGCATCTACGAACTGCAAACGGTAAACGGGTTCGATGCCGCGACGATCCAGCTGATACGGCCGTTCGTAACAGTGCGTGAGGATCCACTGGAGAGTACGGCCTCCTTCAAGGAGATCTTCAAACAGGGCAGCAGCGAGCTCACGGTGCGCAGCACCTTCAATGTGGAGGAGCGCAAAGGGTTCATGGACCGAAAGAACCCGTTCGGTAAGGAGTACGAGGATCCGGATGGTGAGCCGTTGCCGGACTTCGACGACCCGGCGGTGGTCGACACCCTTCGTGCCCAGAACAAGCTGTACCTGGGCAGTCCGTTCAGGATCTATACGCGGTACCGCTTCCGTTATCGCCAGAACATCAGCTTCGGTTTCGTCGCCGAGAAGGATGAAGGCGAGCAGTTCTTCAAGGGCACGCAGCCCGACGGCTACGACTACTACAGCGCGCACCTTTTCGTGCGCAACCTCGGTCGGTTGAAAGCAGTTGCCATCGGCGACTACCAAGGCCAGTTCGGCCAGGGGCTCACCTTTTGGACCGGGCTCTCATTCGCCGCGAAGAGCAGCTTCACCATGAACGTGAAACGCAATGCCGTGGGTCTGGCACCCTACACGAGCGTTAACGAGAACCTCTTCCTCCGCGGCGCGGCGGCCACCTATGAACTGAGCAAGCATTTCGAACTTACCGGCTTCGTGTCGCGCAAGAACATCGACGCCAACCTTTCTTCCGTCGGGATCGTGGTGGACAGCCTGAATTTGAACCAGGGGAACGATGTGAACGTGAGCAGCCTGCTGGAGGATGGGTTCCACCGCACGTACAATGAACTGGAGCGCAAGGACGCGCTGGGAGAGAGCATCTTGGGAGGGCACTTGCGGTATCGGCAACGGAGCTTCAGCACCGGGCTCACCGTGGCGCACGTTGAATACGACGGGGTCCTGCAACGCTCCACGGCTCCCTACGACCAGTATGATTTCAGCGGGCGGGAGAACACCAACGTGGGCATGGATTGGAACCTGCTATACCGCAACTTGACCTGGTTCGGTGAAGTGGCCATGAGCGCCAATGGTGGCATGGCCATGAACACGGGCGTGCTGGTGTCGCTGGACAAGCGTGTAAGCATGAGCCTGCTGTACCGGGACTATGGGCGCGATTACCATGGGCTGTACAGCGTGGCTTTCGCCGAGAGTTCCAAACCGTGGAACGAACGTGGCTTGTTCACCGGGCTGGAGATCCGGCCCAACCGCTACTGGACCATCAATGCCTACTTCGACCAGTTCACGTTCCCCTGGTTGAGGTACCTGACGAACGCCCCCTCGAGCGGCTTCGATTGGCTTGCCCAAGTGAGTTGGAGACCGAGCCGACGCGTGGAGTTCTACGCCCGCGCCCGCCATCAGGACCAGGCGAAGAACACCGCAGATGATGTGGAAGGGATCGACCCCTTGGTGCGCACGACACAAACGAACTACCGCGTTCACGCGAGCTACAAGGTGAGCGATGCGGTGAGCCTTCGAACGCGCGTCGAAACCGTCGACTTCCAACGTGGCGCAACACCCCTGGAACACGGTTTCCTGATGTACCAGGACATCGTACACCGGCCGTTGAGCAGCCCACTGGAGCTGACCCTGCGCTTCGCCCTGTTCGAGAGCGACACGTACAACGCGCGGGTCTACGCTTACGAGAACGAATTGATCGGCGTGTTCGGCATACCCGCCTACTATGGGCGCGGGATCCGGTGGTATGCCATGGCACGCGTCACCCCCCTGCGCCGTGTGGATGTGTGGTTGCGCTACGGTGCATTCATCTACCAGGACCAAACGGTGATCAGCAGCGGCCTGCAGGAGATCAGCGGCAACGTCAAGAGCGACGTGAAACTGCAGGTGCGGTGGATCTTCTGACTGCAGCATGGCGGTCCACCACATCCGTCTCGATCACCGGAACCCCACGGCGCGGTTGACCGGCAACACCATGCCCCGCCTTGAGTTCAGGCAGGCCTTGTTCCGCACGCGGCAGGATGGATGGCACAACAGACTGTACCGGGCCGCGTTGGTCGTGACCACCGTGGCACATGGAATGGACGATCGGCGGCTGGTCATCGACCACCAGGCGATGCGCTTCAGCCTGCTGTACAATGCCTCATGGCCCGAGCCCACCTTTTTGGACATCAAGCGCTGGCCTTACACTCCGGTCGAACTGCGCGAAGATGCGCCCGTGGTGTCATGGTCCATCGAACTACGGCTGCGTGAACTGCGTTTGGGGCCCGATGAATGGGTGGAGGTGATCTTCGTTGGATGAGGGAGGTGTTCAAGGCAAGGGTCGGTGCGAACGGAGGTTCCTGGCGACAGTGCGGATGCAACCCACGGCCAGCCGCTACATTTACCGCAGCTTAACCAAGCATGCGCCTGATCCTCCTGATCACTTCGATCGCACTGTCCGTCCAAGGCCGTGCCCAATTGAACAATTGGGACCCGTCGTGGTATCCGACGGACACCGCGCTCGTTTTCCACGACGACCTGGACTACTACCTGAACGCGTACAGCAAGAGCGACATCAAGAAGATGCGCAAGCAGGTGAACATATGGCGCATGAACTTCGACAAGCTGATGCGGCAAACGATCAAGGAATTGCGCACGTATAGCGAAGGAGGCGGTATGGATCCGCGCACGCACGACTTCTCGCTTCCTGTTGCACAGGATGGCAGCACCTATTCGCTCTCGGCGAACGAAGGCAGGATCAGGGGCTTCATGTTCGGCAGTATCACGAACCCGCCCGCGCGCATGCAGATGGAGCGATGGACGCAATTGGCGAAGAAATACGGCAAGGACGAGGTGCAACTTTTCGTGATCTACGGGGATGAACTGCACCCCGGGGACAAGAAGGAGTTCAAGGCCTACCCACTGCCGAAGAGCGAACATGAAAAGATGGCGTACGCACAGGAATTCGCCCAACTCGGAAAATTACCCGTGCTTGTGGATGGCCTGAACGACGCAACCTTCGATGCATACGGCCGGGCGCCGAACGGGGCGTACCTGGTGGACAAGGAGGGCAACCTCGTATTCCGCGGAACCTGGGCCGACGCGCGCAAGATGGAGCACATGATCGATACGCTGCTCAAATGGTACAAAGCCGGCAAACCGAAGGGGTTCGTGGCGCAGTGAGAACGGTCTATTGTGAGACGCCGGATATGTGCCCTCGGCCCATTCCGGCGTGACCCTGGTTGGACCAGAGCACTCGTCATGCCGGGCGACAAAGGAGACCCGGTGTTTCACCAAAGAACAGCAGGGTCACACCTTGACCGTCTTCCACTTCCCGCGCTGGAACAGGTAGGCGCTGAGAAGGGCGAGGATACTTTCGCTCATCGGCACGGCCGAAAAGGCTCCTTGCGGCCCCCAATGCAGTTGCTGGGACAGGAACCACGCCAGGGGGATCTGGATCAATAGGAAGCAGATGGCATTCATCCAGGTGGGTGTCAGGGTATCACCAGCACCGTTGAAGGCTTGGGCGAAGACCATCCCATAGCCGTAGAAGAAGTAGCCCAGGCACAGGATGCGCAGCGCGGAGATGGCGTAGTCGGATACGATACCATCCGTCGTGAAGAAGGCGACGAGCCACGGGGCGAAGGTCCAGAATAGGATGGCCACGCACATCATGTACATCATGTTGAAGTGACCGCAGAGCCAGGCCGAGCGCGCCGCACGGTCCGGTTGCTGGGCGCCCAGGTTCTGTCCCACCAGGGTGCTTGCAGCATTCGCCATGCCCCAGGACGGCAGCAGCGAGAAGATCATGATGCGCACCGCAATGGTGTAGCCTGCCACGGCACCACTGCCGAACACGGCCACGATGCGTGAGAGGAAGATCCAACTGACCGAAGGCAGCAGGAATTGGATGATGCCACCGGCCGAGACCTTGACGATGTTGATCATCACAACGGGATCCAGGACCATCGGTATTCCCCTCACCGTGATGCGTCCGCGTCCATTGAACAGATGGAAGAGCTGGTAGCACACGCCGATACCACGTCCGATGGTGGTCGCCATGGCGGCCCCCATGATGCCGAAACCACCCCACGCACCAATGCCATGGATCAGGACCGGACAGAGAAGGATGTTCATCCCATTGGCCAGCATGAGCGAACGCATCGCCATGGCGGCATCCCCAGCACCGCGGTAAATGGCGTTGATACCGAAGAGCAGCAGGATTATGATGTTACCGCCCAGCATGATGCGCATATACTTCGGGCCTTCCACCAACACATCGGGTTCAGCGCCCATCAGCGCGAGGAGGTCGCGGGCATAGATCACGCCGGGTATCGCGATCACGACCCCGAGAGCCACGGCCAGCAGCACCCCTTGCATGGCGGCGCGGGACGCACCGAGCGGGTCCTTCTCCCCCGTCCGCCGAGCCACTACGGCGGTTATGCCCATGCCCAGCCCCCAGGCCAGCGAATACACCAGGGTGAGCACGCTCTCGGTAAGGCCCACCGTGGCAATGGCGTGTTTTCCCAATTTGCTCACGAAGAAGATATCGACCAGGGCGAACACCGACTCCATGGACATCTCCAGCACCATGGGGATGCTCAACAGCACGATGGCGCGCCGCACACCGATACCGGTGTAGTCCGTAGCCTCACCCGCCTTCAGGCTTTCCTTGATCAGGGCGAAGAGCTTGCTCATGGCGTGGAGGAACTGGACGTTGACGGAAAGCCTGTCGTTGCCCGGCGCACAAGATGGTGGATCGGCCGCGAACGTTCAGCGGCGTGAACATCGCACCGTTCAAACTGATCAAGCATGGGGCGGAAAAGCCGCTTCGGCACCCGGGTAGTTTTGCGGTATGCAAAGGCTCCTTTTCTTGTCCACAGCGCTTTCCGGGCTTTCACTCGCCCAAGCCCAGAATGTTCTGCAACGCACCTTGCAGAACGACACCATGCCCAATTTGGTGATCAACCCGGGCTTCGAGGAGAGCGTGCGAACGTTCTGCAGCTGGACCCAGGACCCCGCCAAATTCAACGCGAACATGAGCGGGTGGAATTCGCCCACCCAGACCACACCGGACCATTTCAGCACGAAGAACGATGCGGAATGCTGGGCACATCCATCGAAGCATAGTGATGGCAAGCAATCCACGCACACCGGCAGCGCCATGGCGGGGATCAAGGTGTACGGCAAGGGCAACACGCCAACGTACTGGCATGAATACCTGCAGACCGAGCTTCCTGCGCCATTGGAGGCCGGTAAACGGTACATCGCCGAGTGCTGGGTGCTGCGCGCAACACGCAGTCACGAAGCGAGCAACAACATCGGGATCGTGCTCACGGACACGCCCATCAGTACCCGTGATTGTCTCCCGTTGTACATCACACCGCAGGTGAACGAGGAAAAGGTGGTGAAAGGCGGCTGGCACAAGGTGAAGGGCGTGTTCGATGCCACCGGGAAGGAGCAGTACTTGTTGATCGGCAACTTCTATGGCGACGAGGTGACCAACCACGAACGCCAGCCCGATGGCGAGCGCGGGGCCTATTACTACATCGATGATGTGAACGTGCGTATCGCTCCGCCGGGCACGGCGTTGACACCGAAACCCAAGGAGAGCGTGGCGCCCAAACCCAAACAGGTGGTACCCGATCACACCAGCACCAGGACCGTGGACATCCACGAAGTGGAACCCGCCGTGGGCACGCGCGTTCGCCTGGACAATGTGCAGTTCGATTTCGACAAGGCCACCCTGCTACCCGGCTATGAAAAGGAACTCGACAAGTTGGTGGATGTGATGACCGACTATCCCTTCGTGCGCGCCGAGATCGAAGGCCACACCGACGACCAGGGCAGCGACACTTACAACCTGAAGCTGAGCGACGACCGCGCCAAAGCCGTTGTGGACTACCTGGTGAAGAAGAAGATCGACAAGGAGCGCTTGACCTGGAAAGGCTATGGCGAGACCAAACCACTGAAGCCGAATACCAGCGAAGAGAACCGGGCGGTGAACCGGCGTGTGGAGTTCAGGGTGGTGGAGCGGTAAAAAAGAAAGCGGCCCATCTGTTGGACCGCTCACTTCCCCCGCCGATCGGCGGAGTGGATGAACAACTTGGTGGCGTCGGCTAGGCGTGCGCGGGTTGCTCGGCCAGGATCTCTTGTGCCCGATCGAGGATACGCGTATACTTACGTTCCCAAGGATGTTAGATCCTCGAACAAACGCCCAATTCCGATGATCATGCAATTCCGTGCTCTCCTTTCCATCTTTCTGGCAAGTTCCACGCTCGCGATCGCATCGCCCACTCGGGGCAATGGACCGGTCACCAGCACAATGACCGGATCGTTCCCGCTGAAGAATGCAGGGTTCGAGGAGAACAAAGGTCAGGTGCGGACGACAAAGGGCGGGAACGCCACACACGTCCGTTATCGGCTTGATGATGCGGGGACCACGCTGTTCCTTCTGGAGGATGGCATCGCCTACCAGTTCGAGCGGGCACACTATCCCGAAGGTCCTGACGCGTCCACCAACACGATCGAATACGAGACCTATCGCATGAACATGGTGTTGGAAGGGGCCAGGCCCGATCCGCCTATCAGCGCCGAGGACCCGACACCAGGCCTTCTCCATTATTACACGCGCAACACACGCAACGTCCGCTCCTTCCGGAAGATCACCTATCACGATGTATATCCGCATATCGACTGGGTCATCCACGTCACGGAGAAGGGCGTGAAATATGACTTCGTGGTGCGACCGGGTGGGGATGTTGACCGGATACGGCTTCGATTCGAGCACCAGGAGGAATTGCGTATCGATGGGACCGGCAGCCTGATCCACGGGAATCGACTGGGGCGTTTCGTTGAAGCCGCACCTGTGAGTTTCCAGGCTGGTGGTGCCGTTGCGACCAAGTTCGTTCTCGACGGCAATGTTCTACGATTCGACGTCGGAGCGTTCGACACCTCCCTACCGTTGACGATCGACCCCGATCGCATTTGGGGTACCTACTTCGGCCAAACTTTCGGTACTGATAACCGAGCCGGATGTGCACTAGGTCCGGATGGGGCGATCCATCTGACAGGTGTTGCTTCCTCATCGCTCGACATCGCCGAGAACGGCCACCAAATGACCCACGGTGGTGGTGGTAATGACGCATTCCTGGCCAAGTTCGATCCCAACGGGATACTGGAATGGGCCACCTTCTACGGTGGAGACGCGAGCGACGTTGGCAATGCTTGCGCGGTCGATGCGAATGGGAACGTATTCCTTGCAGGGACGACCCGGTCCACCAACGGTATCGCGGCCGGAGGCCATCAACTGAGCCATGGCAGCACCACACCGGAAGACGCCACGGATGCGTTCCTGGTGAAATTCAACAGTGACGGCGAGCGCCTCTGGGGCACCTATTACGGTGGAACGGTGCCCGACCTCGGGAATTCCTGCGCAACAGATGCCGATGGGAACGTTTATCTGGCAGGGGAGACTTCCTCGCTATTGGGAATTTCATTTGATGGGCATCAGACATCCAACGGCGGCGGACAGGACGCATTCCTTGTCAAGTTCAATGCCGATGGTGTCCGTCAATGGGCTTCCTTCTATGGCGGTACGGCGGCTGATATTGGATGGTCTTGTGCCACGGCCGCGAACGGGGATGTCCTCCTTTGCGGGCAGACGGCATCCACCGATGCGATCACCTTTCCGGGCGCTTTCCAGGAAAGCCTGGGTGGAGGATTCAACGATGCCTTCCTGGTGCGATTCTCCACAAGTGGAACACGGCTCTGGAGCACTTACTACGGTGGCTTGGATAGGGATCGTGGGTTCGCATGCACCGTTGGCGCGAACGGCGACATCTATTTGGCTGGGGAGACCCTCTCGCAGGAGAGCATCTGGTTCGCCGGTCATCAGCAGTTCAACGCCGGCGGGGCGCTCGGGTCGGGTGGCGATGCGTTCCTGACAAAGTTCACGCCTGACGGTATGCGGGTTTGGGGAACCTACTATGGCGGCACGTCTTCGGAGCAGGGATCCGCATGCACGGTGGATGCCATGGGGAATGTGTACCTCGCCGGTCGAACCGCTTCTGACGATGCCATTGCCGATGAAGGTCTGCAGAACGACTACAGCGGAGTGTTCGACGCATTCCTGGTGAAATTCAATGCCGACGGCGTCCGGGAATGGGGTACGTACTACGGAGGGAACGAGGATGACCGCGGTCACGGCTGTGTAGCCTCGAACGACGGCAGCATCTATCTGTGCGGTCAGGCGGGATCACCGACCGGTATCGCACAGGACGGTCACCAAATGACCGCCATCGGCCAGTCAGCCTTCCTGGCCAAACTGGATGCTGGACCATCGTCCGGGATCCGTGACCACAACTCGATCAACGCCCATCTCTGGCCGAATCCAGCGACAGACGATGCCCTTTTCATCCGTCTGCCCTTGGACTGGCCTTTGCACAATGTTGAAGTTGCCATCCACGACATCACCGGCAGAACGGTGCGCGACAGCGGCCTTGGCGTGATCAGTGACAAACAGTCGCTCAGGATCCAACTGGACCGCACACTTAAGAACGGAGCTTACCTGCTCTCGATACAAGCCAATGGAAGGACGTTGACCGAAAGGTTTGTCATTCGTCGCTGATCGGCTCATTCATTCATTGAGCACGGATCGGGGCGTTCCTGGTCAGGCATCGCGTTGTTCCCTGCGGCCAATGAGTATGGTGAGGGAGCACTCCCAAAAAGAAAGCGGCCCATCTGATGGACCGCTCACTTCCCCCGCCGATCGGCGGAGTGGATGAACAACTTGGTGGCGTCGGCTAGGCGTGTGCGGGTTGCTCGGCCAGGATCTCTTGAGCCCGGTCGAGAATGCGTGTATCGTCAAGCGCTACAATGCCACCATCGGGACCGGCTTCAAGGTGAACGCCCATGGGCTTCCCTTCCGGATGGCCGTAGCCACCGAAGTAGTTCCACACGGTCTCCACATTGAGGTCGAGTTCCTTGGCGATGCGGTGGATGCTCCCATCGGGCAAGTGGTCCTTGATCCTCCGCAACTCGTTGAAGGTGATGTTCATGATGGGAAAGGTTTGGTTAGTGCGCCCTGAAGATAAGCTCATTTTCGGCGGATCCCAACACCGGATCGGCACAGTCTTGGCGCGGCGGCGCTATCTTTCCAACCATGCGCTCTCCCGTTGGTGCGTTGTGCTTGGTGCTCCTGCTTTCGGCAGGCCGGTCGGGTGCCCAACAATACGACCTGCGCACATTTTCGCTGGAGCAAGGTTTGCCTAGCGCCACGGTGAACGCCCTGTGCGAAGACCGGGACGGATTCCTTTGGATCGCCACCGACGGCGGTGCGGCACGATCGGAGGGTCTGCGGTTCGAGACCTATGGCCGTGCGCAAGGCCTGCCCACCGATGAGGTGACGGCCCTGCACGCCGCTGCCGATGGCCGTGTCTGGATGGGTTGCCGCAATGGCGCGATAGCCTGCTGGAAGGACGGGAAGTTGAGCGTGCATGCACCGGGCACCGAGCGTTCGGGCACCCCTATCAGCGCGCTCATCGCGGACGCCCACGATCACCTTTGGGCAGCACTCCCTGGCCAGGGCATCCTGCAGATCAACACCGTGGACGCCCGTGAGCAGCGCCTGTGGACCAAGTCCGACGGGCTCCCGTCCACCGGCATCACGAGCTTGGTCGTGGATTCGAAAGGACGTTTGATCGCCGGTACGGACAGCGGCTTGGTGCTGCTGGAAAAAGCGCGTTGGACGGTGCTTCCCGTGAACTCGGAATTGCCCGGTACGCGGATCTTCTCGCTCTTCGCCGATTCGCTCGGTCTGCTTGTCGGCACCAGCGCAGGCTACGCGGAACTGACCCCGGCATTGCGGTCCATCCCACCGTTGGAACGCTTCATGGGCTACTATCCACTGGCCCTGCCCGACCTGCGCATACTGGACCTGATGCGCGCGCACAACGGAGACATCTGGCTGGGCACACCGTCGGGGCTGGTACACCTGGACAAACGCAATGGCCAGCCACATGTCAAGCTCATCGCCGAAACGAACGGTCTTGGGCATTCCCTTGTGAGGCAGGTGTTGCAGGATCGATCGGGCGCTGTTTGGGCGGGCACGGGGTATGGGGGGATCACCAAGTTCACCAGCGACGCCTTCATGCACTTCACCGAGCGCGACGGATTGAAGTCGCGTATCGTGAGCAGCATACACCGCACGCCGGACGGTCTGTTATGGCTGGCCACGGCGAGCGGCGGTGTCGCGTGCTGGGAACATACCGGGTTGCGCAACTATGGCCGGAACGAAGGCCTACCCGACCAGTACGTGCTGTGCCTTGCGGAGGATAAGGAAGGATACTTGTTGGCCGGCACGGCAACACAAGGCCTGTTCCGCTTGAAGAACGGCAGGTTCGAGCATGTGCAGGTCGCGCAAGGACAGGATATCAACCGGGTGATGGCGCTTCACTTGGATGAACGGAGCCGCCTGTGGATCGCCACGGAACAGGGGTTGTTCTGTGATCGTGGTGAAGGTCGTATCGAACGCATCGGCGGCGTACGTTCCACCGTAACGGATATCGAGGTGAGCGGTGATACGGCTTGGGCCACCACGGACCAAGGTCTCTTCCGCGTACTGGCGGTGAGCAAACAACCGCAGTTGGTCGCCATGCCATTGCTGAAGCAGCGCGAGCTCAACACCGTTGAACGCGACTCCCAGGGAAATCTTTGGATCGGGAGCAAGGAGAACGGGGTGTTCCGTATCCACGGCAGCGACATCGACAGCATCGCGGTTGAGGATGGTCTGGGTTCACCGGCCATCGAGCAGATCCTCCTTGATGCTTACGAAAACGTATGGGTCGGTACGCGGCGGGGGATCGACCTGCTGGAACTCGACGTGTTGCAAGAGCACGTGCTCTCGGTGAAGCACCATGGAACGGACGAGGGCTTCATCGGCATCGAGACCTTTCGCAATGCCTGCTTCCTGGACACTGACAGCACGCTCTGGTTCGGCACCCTCCGCGGTGCCACGCGCTACGATGCGCGCGAGGAATTGCAGGATCCACGGGAACCCATGGTACACCTCACGGACCTGCGCCTCTTTTACGAGCGACCGGATTGGAAACCCTGGTGCGACAGTCTCGGACAAGGCGGCATGCCGGTGAACTTGTTGCTCCCGCACAACAAGAACCACCTCACGTTCTCGTTCACGGGGATCTCCCTCGCCTATCCGGAACGTGTCCGGTACCGGTACATCCTGGAGAACTACGACCCTGATTGGTCGCCCATCACCAGTACCGACCGCGTTGTGTACAGCAACATTCCGCCGGGCGATTACACCTTCCGCGTGCTGGCGCGCAATGCCAGTGGCGTTTGGACGGAGGAACCGGTGAGCTACGCCTTCAGCATCGCTCCACCGTTCTGGGCGACCAACCCGTTCCGCATCGGTGGTGGTGCTGCGATCTTGTTGGGCCTGTTCGGTTTCATCCGCATCCGGGAGCGCAGTCTGCGAAAGGACCGCGAACGACTGGAGGACATGGTACAGGAGCGCACGAGCGAACTGGCCGAAGAGAAGGAACGCAGCGAAAGCCTGCTCCGCAACATCCTGCCGGCATCGACGGCGGAAGAACTCAAAGTACACGGTACGGCGGAAGCGCGCCGGTACGAGAGTTGCACCGTCCTCTTCAGCGACTTCAAGGGCTTCACCGGCTTCAGCAGCCTGATGGACAGCGATACGCTGGTGAGCGAACTGGACCACTACTTCCGCCTCTTCGACCGCTTGACCGATGCACACGGGCTCGAGAAGATCAAGACCATCGGCGACGCCTACATGTGTGCCAGCGGGATCCCGGAACCGAAGGCGACGCACGCCCTGGACGCCGTGCTCATGGGCCTCGCGATGCTGGACGCCGTGGACAAGAGCAATGCTGAACGCGATCGCAAAGGGATGACCGAATGGCCCATCCGCATCGGGATCCACACGGGTCCCGTGGTGGCCGGCGTGGTGGGCGAGAAGAAATTCGCCTATGACATCTGGGGCGATACCGTGAACCTCGCCAGCCGAATGGAAAGCCACGGCGAAGCAGGTCGCCTCAACATCTCGGGCACCACCTATGCCCAGGTGATGGAC
>DEQO01000047.1 GCA_002360495.1 Flavobacteriales bacterium UBA3364 | reverse complement strand
ATCTGCGAGATCATGAACGAGGACGGTTCCATGGCGCGTCTGCCGGAACTGCGCGTGATCGCTGAACGATTCGACCTGAAGTTGGTCAGCATCGAAGAACTGGTGGCCTACCGAATGCGTACCGAGCGCATCGTTGAGCGCCAGGTGGAGGTGAAACTGCCGACGGCCCTAGGGCAATTCGACCTGGTGGCGTTCAAGCAGACCAATTCCGGAGAGGAACACCTGGCCTTGATCAAAGGCACATGGACTCCACAGGACCCGGTGCTGGTGCGCGTACATTCCTCGTGTATCACCGGGGATATCTTCGGGTCATGCCGTTGCGATTGCGGGCCCCAACTGCACCGTGCGATGGAATTGATCGAGAAGGAAGGACGCGGCGTGATCGTGTACATGCAGCAGGAAGGGCGTGGCATCGGCCTGTTGAACAAGCTGAAAGCCTACAAGCTCCAGGAAGAGGGGGCCGACACCGTGGAGGCCAACTTGATGCTCGGGTTCGATATGGACCCGCGCGACTATGGTGTGGGAGCGCAGATCCTGCATGACCTCGGGGTAAGAAAAATGCGGTTGCTCACCAACAACCCGCGTAAACGGACCGGCCTGGTGGGGTACGGCCTGGAGATCGTGGAGAACGTACCCATCGAGATCACCGCCAACGCGCACAACCGCGACTACCTGCTCACGAAGAAGCGGAAACTGGGCCATCATCTTGGCCTGAGCGACCACTGATCAGTCGAACTTCCGTTCCTTCTCCTTGCTGCGGAAATTGTTCAGCACCTTCTGCCACAGTTCCGAGAACGTGGTGAATTCCTCCCGATAGACCGCGCCGGCACCTTGTGTGGTCGGCACCTGGGACGTTCCTGTCAGGTTGCGGTCGTTACTATTGCTGAACGCCTTCACCCTGAGCCGACCTTCGGGTGTCAACAGATACTCCACTTGGAAGTCGCCGATCAACGTGTTGTTCTGGCTGCTGCCTTGGGCGCCATAGGTCACGCCCAGGTTCGTGCTCAACAACAGGCGTTCATCGAAGAACTGTGTGGACATGGCCACCTCCAACTCGTCCTGCGAGATGTTGTCCCCCGGACGGTAGTTCACACCGAGGTCGAAATCGTCGCTCAATTTCGACAACCAGTTGCTCACCTGATTGCTCAGGAGCTCGCTTGTCGTGGTGCCAGCGACGTTGCTGTTGGAGGTCGGCGTGCCCAGGCCGGCGTAGCTCGGCGGTTGAACGAAGCGGTTGAGCACGATAAGCGCGAAGACCTGACGGTTCAATTCCTGTTCCGTGCTAAGGACGCTGTTCACCTGGGTGCGGATGGTCTCGTCCACCGTGGGCAGGCGTACTTCGAAACCGATCTCAGGGTTCATGAGCTTGTCCCGCAACCGCATCACCACATCGACAGGTACGCGCTTCTTATAGGCCTCGTTCTTCTCGAACATGATATCGTACAGCGGCGCGCGCACCTTGTACAAGGCCTGGAGGTCGAGCTGGGCATCGAAGGGGTCGCCGAACCAGACGATACGGCCGCCGGGTACCACGACGAAGCGTTTGTTCACGACGTTCCGCAGGGTGAAGAGGTAGTCACCCTCGGTCAGTTCGACCTGTCCCTGCATGCTGAAATCCCCGGACTGGGTCACGCTCATCTCGATGTCACCGCTGCCGCGGCCGGACATGATGTCCCCCACTGTTGGATCGAAGATCAGCTCGAAACGCGCGTCCGGAGTGACCTTGACGTTCATGTCCAACGAGACACCTGAAAGGTCGACGACCTGATCCGCCACATTCGAACTGTCCTGCTTCGACCGGAACCGCACGAACCCGATATCGGAAACCTCCGTGCTTCCGCCGACTGGAAAGTGGATATCGGTTCCCGGAGCCGTGCTCGCGTCGACGACGATCTCCAGCAGGTCGATGCTTCCGCTCACTTCCAGATCACCCGTGGCATAGGCCTTCCCATAGTACAGGGCATTGTCGTTCACCGTGGTGTTCAACACCATGAGGTTGTTCATCTCACCCCACACGTTGAAATTCCATTCCTTCAGACCATTGTGCAGGATGGTGCCACCGATACGCGCGGTGTGGCCTTCCTCATCGCGCACCGTCACAAGGTCCAACGCGAACATGTCCGGTGCGACCTTCACTTTATGCGTGAACGTGTACAGCGTATTGAGGTAGTCGATACGCAGGCCGGCATCCACCATTTCGACCTCGCCGTTCACCTGTGGATGCTCCACATTCCCGGTCACCTCGATGGTACCGGTGACCTCCCCTTGGATCTTGCTGATCCCGGGCGGCAGATAGGGCTCGATGAAGGTGAGGTCGAATTGGTCCATTATCAGGTCGAGGTCCAACCGGTTGTCCTTGGCCGGTTCCATTCGTCCAACGAAATCGAGCGCCTTGATCGGGCCCCTTGTGATCTGCCCGTTGAGATCGATCGCCCCTTTGCTTTCGGCCCATTCCGCGCCGAAGATGAAGTCGCCCACGAGCTTGTCCTTGATCCGCACGCTATCGGCGCGAAGGGAACTCGTCAGGTATGGCTGTCCGTAGAGGTCGAACAACTTCCCCTCACCGCCGACCGTGCCGCGCAATACCGGGCCATCCAACAAGGGCGAAAGGTTCTCAAGGCGCACCTGATCGAGATCGAAGTCCATCCCCTTCGTCGGATCCTTGGAAAGCGTGCCGCTCAACGCCATTCGCTGGCCATCGTTCAGCAGGACCAAGGAGTCCACGGAGATCGTTGTGGAATCGATGGTGAAGTGCGAGACCGTGGGGTTCTCCCAATTCCCGCGACCGAAGAACAATTTGGACGGCAGGAGTTCGAGATCGACGGAACGCAATCCGCGGACCTCCCCGGTGAGGTCCAGATGACCGTTGGTGCCCCCGTTGGAATCTTTCCAGCCCAACCCCAGTTCAACTTCATCCTGATAGGCGATGCCACGTGCAGAGGTGCCGGCGAACCATGTACTGTCCTTGAAGGTTTGACGCTCGCTGCCGATGGAGAAGACGAGTACATCGAGCGTCTTGTCCATGATCACGTTCACGGAATCGAACCGGGAAGTGCCGTAGCGCAGTCGGGGAATGTCAGCCGTGAGATCGATGTCGAACGTTCGACTGTCCAGCGAACCGCTGACGGTACTTCCCTTCGCCACTTCCAGTCCTGGAGCTACAAGATCGAGGATCGCTGTACTCTCCCCCGTCACCACTTCGAAGGTGAAATACTGTTCCGCATGAGCATAGACCACTGAGCGCTGCAGCGAAGGAAATACGCTGTACACCGTGTTCGCCGCTAGATCGAGCAAGCGCGTCGGCAGGAACGTGCCCACCACGCGAGCGTGCGCGAAATCGGCATCGAGTTCCAGGGTGTTCTGGCCGTTCTCCCGTCCGCTGCTCAGGACAAGGTCGCCCAGCTCATGGTCCCTGGCCCCGACGCAGTAGGAAATGTCGCGCACCTCCAACGTCCCGAGCAAGCTGTCCGGTGAGAGCCTGCCGCTGGCGGCCACATCCATTTTCAGGGAGTTGTATCCATCGTCCTCGACGAACCCGAGCGCGTTCAGGTCCATGTGCTCCACCTCGGCGCTGAAATCCACCAAGGGCCAGCGCCCGCGCAGATCGGCCAATCCCTTGAAGTGCATCTTCAAATTCTCGTCCTGGGTGGTCAATTCCCCGTTGAAGAGGTTCTTCTCCAACCGGCCGTTCGTGGTGATGTCCGTGATGCGCGTTCCGTTCACGGTCAGTATCGGAAGAGTTCCCTCGAGATCGGCCTTCATTTTCGAGAACGACGTGCCACTTGCCTTCACCTTGAGGTTGGTGGCCAACTGGCCCAGCGTACTGGTACCGACCAAAGGACCCAGATCGAAGCCCGGGGTGATCACACGCCCCGTGATGCTGAAGATATCACTGATGGTATCCCGTTCGTAGCTCACATCGGTGTGTACCTCTCCAAGAGCGGTATTGGTCCTACCATAGGCCGTGAACGCCCTGGTGAACCCGGTGAAATTCCCGGAGAAGGAGATCGCCCCGAGTTGCTCCACTTCCGCTGGGAGCTGCAACGTCCCCCCAGCGGTGAACGGCGGTATCGGTACGCTCCTGAGGTCCCTGTGATCCGTGCGGAGTTGGTCGATATCGAGGACCATGAACGTGTTCGCGATATCCGGAAGCCCACTGAATTCGGCGTTCCCTGTGAACCAGGAGCGTTCGCCGAAGGAGACCTTCAGCCCCCGGCCTTTCAGTTCAGCGACCGTGCCGCGCATGTTCCCGCTCAGGCTGATCGGGTACTGGACCCCTTGCAGTTCCGGTGCGAAGAGGGCGATATCCGCGAAATCGATATGCGCGGTGTCCAGTTCCAGTCCCATCCGCACCAGTTGGTTGAAGTCGTTGTAGTCCGTCCAAGACCCGGTGGTGAACGCCAGGCGGCCCGACGTGCTGGAACGCGGGGTGCTCAGTTGTAGTTCATCCACGGTGATGCCCCGTGGTGTGACGTTGGCGATACCGGTCAGTTCTTCGACCCGCAGACCGCTTTGCTCGAATAGCTGGAACCGCCGCAGACGCGCATGTATGGAATCGCCTATGATCGCCAGTTCGCGGCCGGCGATATGCGCGTGGGTCACGTCCACATGCTCGAAATCCACTCCGAACGGGATCCGTTCCGTGTTGGCATTCTCGTAGGAGAAATGCAGCTCTTCGATATTGAAACGCTGGCATCGCACTTTCCAAGCGGCACCCGAAGCGCTGGTGTCACTGCTCGCCAACTTGTCCAATAGCAAGGTGAGGTTGCTCTTCGTGCCACCTTTCGGTGTGGTCATGGCGAAGCGCGTGTCCTTCAATTGAATGCCCCCCACCTGTACCACGTGCGCCCGCGGATGGATGCGCAGTGCCTTCACCTTGAGGCTGCCCACTGCGACCAGCGTGTCCCCTTCCAGATCGGCGACGAACACATCCTGGAAGACCAACTGCCCCCAGGGTGACAGCATGACGTGGCCGATACGTACTTCGGTACCGAGTTTCTCCGAGGCTTCCCGGCCCAGCCAATGCACCACCCTGTTCTGAACAGGGGGCCACAGCAAAAGAAGCCCGCCGACGACACCGAGGATCGCGAGGATCAGCACGGCGACCCCAAGCGATCGCAAGACCCTTCCGGTCCATCGGTATATGCCTCGTGCCGCCAGGTTGACCTTAGTTTTGCCCACCCACCGCAAGGAGCGGGCCCAAGTCCTCAAAAGTAGCCCGCCCTCCCATGCCCACCGTATCCATCCTTGGGATCGAGAGTTCGTGCGACGAGACGGCCGCTGCGGTGCTGGTGGACGGCGTGGTGCGCTCCAACGTGATCGCCGGCCAGGAGGTGCATCGCCACTGGGGCGGGGTGGTGCCGGAACTGGCCAGCCGTGCACACCAGGAGCACATCGTTCCGGTCGTACATGAAGCCTTGCAGAAGGCCGGCGTCCGGAAGGAAGACCTTGCCGCTGTTGCGTTCACACAAGGACCAGGGCTGATCGGTGCGTTGCTTGTCGGCACCTGTTTCGCGCGTTCATTGGCCCAATCCCTGGGCATCCCGCTCCTGGGTGTCGACCACATGCAGGCCCATGTGCTGGCGCATTTCATCAAGGATGACGAAGAGCGCGGGGCACCTGCCTTCCCTTTCTTGAACCTGACGGTGAGCGGCGGTCACACCCTGATCGTCCTGGTACGGGGACCATTGGACATGGAGGTCGTAGGCACCACACTGGACGATGCCGCCGGTGAGGCTTTCGACAAAGGCGCGAAAGTCCTGGGGCTCCCTTATCCCGGTGGGCCATTGATCGATCGCCACGCGGCCGTTGGCGAACCGTATCGTTTTGCCCTGCCCGTACCGCAGATCCAAGGCCTTGACATGAGCTTCAGCGGTGTGAAGACGGCGTTCAACAACCTCGTACGAAAGGGACTTGCGACGGACCCTGGCTTTGTGGAACGGGAATTGCCTCACCTGTGTGCATCCCTGCAGCAATGCATCCTCGACATCCTCTTACGCAAGCTCCAGAAGGCCGGACGAACGCTGGGTGTCCCACGCATCGCCATATCCGGCGGGGTGAGCGCCAACAGCGGGCTGCGCGAACAGGTGAAGCAGTTGGGCGTGCGCGAGGGTTGGGAGGTGCATATCCCTCCACTGGCCTACTGCACGGACAATGGCGCTATGGTGGCCATGGCCGGTCATTTCCTGCTTCTTGCGGGTCGTACGACCGGGCTGGACACGGTGCCGCATCCACGGTGAACAACACGCTGCTCGCATCTCAAAGGGGCGCACTGACCGGTACCCGCTACCTTTGGCGTTCCCTAATGGCCCTCCTAGCACCCTTGCCCACCGTTCGCCCCCTTCGGATGTCCATGGTGTCGATCGCCATGTGCATCATGTGGTCGGCCCTGGCCCAGGATGCGAGGATCCTGATCCTGAAAGGCGATTCGATGCTTCGGTTGGAGAAACCGCAACGGGCGCTTGAGTACTTCGAACAAGCCGTGAAAGCCGATGGCAGCGCGAACAGCCTGCTCGCCAGGGCACGCGCCTGGTACATGATGGACCGTATGGACCGCTTCCTGCTCGATGTGGAAGCGGCCCTGCGCAAGGACAGCACCTCGGCGAACGCTCATTACCAGCGCGGCATTTACGCCCTGCGTGCGGATGACCCGACCAAAGCCGAAGAGCATGCGACCCGTGCCCATGACCTGGCTACCCAGCCTCTCTTGAAAGCACAAGCGCTCATACTGCGCGGCGAAGCGCGCAGCGAACTGAAGCGCTACGCGGCGGCGATCGATGACCTGGAGAAGGGGGTCGCCGGCACACCAACGGACCCTGAGGTGCTGAAGACCTTGGGGCGCTTGTATGATCAGGAGGGTCGACATGAAGATGCCCTGCACGTACTGGAACAACTGTGTGCGATCGACCCTGGGGAAGTGGGTCATTGGAGCAACCGTGGATTCGAACTGACCATGCTCGGCCGTTACGATGAGGCGATGACGATGATCGAGCAGGCGCTTGCGATCGACAAGGATGAGCCCGTTGCGCTTAGCAACCGGGCCTACTGCAACCTCATGCTGGGCCACGAGAAAGAGGCTTGGAGCGATGTGGAGCGCAGCTTGCGCAGTTACCCGGCCAATCCCTTCGCGTTGCGCACGCGCGCCATGCTCCGGTTACGCAAGGGCGAACGGGCCAAGGCCTGTGAGGACCTCACCATCGCAAAAGCCCTTGGCGGTGTACCTGAGGTGGAACGCCTGGTCAAGGAGAATTGCGACACCACGACGGCTCCCAAAGAGAAGAAGTGAAGGTCAACGCTTCACGACGAGCCGATCGACGTATACCGCACCACCGGTCGTAACGGCTTTGATCACGTAGGTACCTGGCGGCAGTTCCAGGTGCATCACCAATGGCCAACGCGCGCTGTTGTCCTGTGCCACGCAGCGACCGATCGCATCAAGCACCTGGACGGAACCTTCGATCCCGTCCGGTAACGTCACGGTGAAAGTCCCTGTCGTCGGGTTCGGCCATACGGTCATGCCCACCGCACGGGAGCCCTCCACCAGCCCTGTCGTTGCTTCAGGAATGATGGACACGGCATCCAACCCTGCTTCCACGTTGTTCCTGTTCGGGTCATCGTCCGCCGTATAGGCCAGCAGGCGCATGGTGCTGGTCGGTGCAATGTGATCGGCCACACGGATGTTGCTGAAACGCCATTCGGAAAGGCCACCCCCCAACGCCGTGAACGTCTCGATCACAACGGTATCCTCTCCGTTCGCGAGGGAGATCACGAACCGATCATCCACGATGTCACTGCCCCCCCCGTTGAAGAACCAATGGCTGTAACGCACATGGGGGTCGGCCATCATGCTCACATCGAACTCAGGTGAGGTCAGCAAGGTGCCGCCTTCATCGACATCGTCCGTACCGGCATTCCCTCCCCCGTTACCGGTGATGTAGGCCTGATCGAAGCAGTCGCCGAGGACATCGTGCTCGGGATTGCATGGCACGCCATTGTAGGTGGTACCGATCGGCTCACCGCGCACCCACCCGCCGCGCACGGCTGTTGAACCGACCTGCCAGCCCAGGTCCAGCGCAAAATCGTCCGCGTAGCCTTGCTCTAGATCCACCTGCACACCGCTCAATTCGGCTCCGGTAACGACCAGGTCCGCCGGGCAGGCAGTATGCCATCCCCAACGACCGACCGTGAATTCGTAAACTCCGTCATACACGACGGGAAAGAAGAAAGCGCCGTCCACATCCGTGAGCACTGAGAAATCGTATTCACCCGCGATCAAACGTACTTGCGCATCGGCCACTGGAGTTCCGGACCCGGCGGTGCGCACGGTACCCGATACCGTGACGTGGGGCAGGGGGACCAACTCGATGTCCAACTCGGTGACGATACCGTTCTCCAATACGACACCCTCGATATCCACATCGTAGTAGCCCAGCGCATGCACGTGCACGGTGAATGTTCCGGACTCTCCGTTCCCCGTCCCGTACAGACCGTCCAACCCGGTGACATCGAATGCCTCTGTTCCAACGATCGTGATATTGGCCGACCCCACGGGCATCCCTGATACGGCGTTCGTAATGCCCCCCTCCAACCAGCACGCTCTGGTGAAGGTGGGATCGAGAACGAAAAGACCCTCTTCAATATCCGAGACGATGAGCCTGCCCGAGGCGAAGAAGGGATACACGCCCCACGCACCGAAAAAGCCATCCCCGGAAATTGGGGACGTGTCGTAGCTCCCCACCTCGACAAGGTTGTCAGGACGGGAAGCATCGTAGATCGATACACCATAGGTGTAGTAGCTCTGCACCACGTGGCCGCTCGGCAGCCAATAGGTGTTATGCGGGATGGCTCCGGACCCGGGATCGCTGCGCAACTTGTCCAGGAACCGGATGTCGGTCGGATCGCTGATATCGTAGGACCCGATGTACGCACCCGTGCGTTCGTCGGTGGTGAAGAGATGATCACCGCTGGCATCCAGCCACACGTTGTGGGTGAACGCGTTCGGCGTCATTTGCGAACGGATGAATTCCGGTGCCGCAGGGTCGGACACATCAACAATGGAAAAGAAACCGTTCAGCACATGTGCAGCGTAGAGCGTATCGCCCCTCGCGAAGCCATCGTGGATGTAAAGCGGATCGTACGAGCCCACTTCCACCGGGACCATCGGATCCTGGGTGAGGTCGTACATGATCGCCCCGCCTGCGCCACGGTTCGCGCCGAAAATGAAGAGCCGTCCGTTCTCATCGATGAACAATGAATGCGAATTGTCCCAATCAGGGGCCATGAACACCGTTGAAGGCAGGTCGGTGCTTTGCGGCAACGGACGGAGATCGACGATCGTCAGCCCGCCGTTCTCCGCTTCGGTGGTGACATAGGCATGATCGTTCCACACCTTGATCTCGCGCCAGATGGACACCGGGCCGGGCAGGAAGTAGATCTCCACTGGGTCCGCGGGATCGCTCAGGTCCACTATGGATAGACCGCCCGGATCGCCGCCATTGTTCCCGTTCACGCCTATCAACGCGTACTCCGTCCCGAATTCATCGGTGTAGCCCCAGATGTTCGCGATGTTGCTGTTGTGAAGGTCCTCATAGGAAAGTCGACCCTCGAATGTGATGTTGGTCTGTGCTTGGAGTAGACCGGCCAAACCCCAGGCCATGACCGCTACGGACGCACAGGTCCGCAAGGGAACGTGATGCATGGGGGCAAGTTAACCACGCAGGGTAGGGCTCGCCCCATGTTCCCCTTCCCATGGAGCCGCGATGCTTTGGAAGCCATCCGCGTTGGCCCTTCGTGGTACATTCGTCACCAACATTCCCTCCGGACCATGCTCGACAAGGATATCCTGTGCGCTACGGACCTGACACCGACCTCGGACCATGCTGTACGCGCTGCGGTGCTCGTGGCCGGCAGGATCAACGTCCAGATCACCATGCTGCATGTGCTGATGAAGCAGGAGCGCACCAGCGAGGGCAAGGACCAGGTGCTGGAGGCCATGCGCGCACAAGCCAAGAAAGCCGATGGGACCGGGCGTGTCGCGTTCAAGTTGCTCGAGGGCGATTTCATGAAGCGCATCGCCGAGGAGACGGCCAACGACCACTCGCTGATGGTGTTGGGCACCCACGGGCCGCGTGGCCTGCGCCAGAAACTGTTCGGTGCCGACATCCTGAAGCTCGTTCGTCATTCGTCCATCCCTTCACTGGTGGTGCAGGACAGGACCGATACGGAACAACTGTTCGAGCGCATCGTGCTGCCGGTAGCGGCCCACAGCGATATCGACCGCCTGCTCGACCTGGTCTGCGCATTGGGCAAGGCCTTCGCCTCCGAGGTGCATCTCTACCAGCTCATGCGCCCCATGGAAGAACCGTCGGAGGAATTGTTGGCGAACAGGGCGAAGATGCTGGAGCGTTTGAAGCGCGAAAGCTTGCGGTACATCGAGGTGAACGAACCGAGCACGACCTTCAGCATCGGGTTCGCCGAGCCCACCATCCGTTACGCGGAGCGCATCGGAGCAGGGTGCATCGCGATCATGTCGCGCGCCTCGGATGAATACCGCTACATCGCCGACGCTGAGAAGGAGCGCCTACTGGCGAACGACGCGTCCATTCCTGTGCTCTGTATCTAGGACGGTACCAGCGATCGACCGCTCCCGCCTCCATGGGTGCCAAGTCGCCCCACGGGCCCCATCAGACCCCGTATCTTCGCCGTTGGTCGCACACACTCCAGGTCCGGAGCCCCCCTTCGATCACGATGCGTTCCGTCCAGCACCTTGCAGCACTATCCCTGTTCCTGATCGCGGGGAGGATCTCCGCTCAGTTCGGGGCGGAAGCGCTGGTGTATCCGTTCACCGGATCCGTACGCCTGGAGGCCGTGGATGTGGACGGTGATGGCGATCGGGACCTCCTGGGGGTGTTCGATCATCAGCACGTCAAGTGGTTCGAGAACGTGGATGGGGCCGGGAACTTCGGCCCCGAACAAGCCATCGTTTCCTTCCAAGGCCAGTGCTCGACCTTCGGTCTGGCCGACGTTGATGGCGACAATGATCCGGACATCACGTTGCTGACGGACGATGCGGAAGGTGTGCAGTTGTTGCGTAACGTCGGCGCCGGTGCCTTCGAAGAACTTGAATTGATCGCCACCACCACTACTCCAGCCATGGAACTGGCCGCGGCCGACCTGAACGGGGATGGTCTGTTGGATCTGCTGACCACCCAACAATTCCTGCCAGGCCCCGGTTTCAGTTGGTTCCCGGGAACGGCGACTGGATTCGATCCGGCCGTGGAACTGCCGGGTCTGCACACCGGCGTTCCGTCCACCCTCCTTCTTGTGGGCGACATCGATCTTTCCGGGGGCCTCGACGTCGTATTCAAGGGGGAGGACGACGTCCTGCTGCTCGCAAAGAACACGGCCGGTGATGCCAGCGTTTGGGACGTCGTCCCTTTGCCCATTCCAGCCGGGCCACCGGGCTATCCCTACCGCACGCCACAATTGATCGACGTGGATGCGGACGGTGACCTGGATCTTGCCGAGAGCAGAGGGCCGGCTGTCCATTGGTTGCGCAACGATCTTGACGAGGGTGGCGAACTGTCCTTCGTGGAGGTGCAAGTGGAATCGTGGACGACCAGCGGCAACGGTGTCTTTGGCCCATCACCATGCGGACCCGGTGCGGCAGTGGTCTTCGTACCCGCTAACCCTGCACTCCCGGTGCGGTGGAACGCCTACCTGCCCCTGTTGAACGGATTCTCCTACAGCAACGATCTTCCGCAGTTGCCTCGCGGCGCAGATCCCATGCTGGCCGACCTGAACGGCGATGGGAAGGATGATCTGGTGCTGGTGCTGCCGAACGGCGTGTCCTGGTTCCCCAGCGCGCTCTCCACAGAGTCCACCGAACTGGTCCTGCCCGTTCTTGATACCCTATGCGTGAACGGGCCGGCCACGGAACTCCCCACAGCGGCACCGTCAGGTGGGCGGTGGTACGGCCAGCAGATCTCCAACAACATGCTCTTCCGCGCGAATATCGGTGCGACGATGGACCTTCCGGTGGTCCATGCCGCCTACGCAGAGCAAGGATGCCCGCTTGCAGCAGCCACGAGCATCCGCTTGATCGAAGGCCCTGTGATCACGTCCGTCGTGCCTTCGGTGATCTGCTCGGCTGATGCACCGATCCAATTGACCTCAGAACCCGCTTCAACAGCGTGGTTCGGCCTTGATGGCAGCAGCGTACTGGACCCCGCACTCTTCAATGGCGGTTATATCGTGTGCGAATACACGGACGTCACCGGGCGCATGTGTTCGGACGTGAACGGACCCATTGTGCGCTGGACCACATTGGCGGCGGAGATCGAACCCGCGGGACCATTCTGCACCGAGGATGACGTGCAGACCATTGTAGCAGCCGCAGCCCCTCCATTCGGTGTGGACTGGAGCGGTGACATCTACGGCTCCACCAACGCATCGGCTACGTTCGATCCCTCGCAAGGTCCGGGCGATTACGTGGTGATACTATCGGTGTACCCGGTGGCACCGAACCAATGCGCGAACAGCGACACGTTGCACATCCGTGTTGGTGAGCGACCGACGATCACGTTCACGGAATTCCCGGTGTACTGTTCGGAGGGCGTGGGTATCCCGCTCATCGGTGCCACACCCGATGAAGGCGTCTGGAGCGGTTCTGGTGTAGCTAATGGCCTGCTGGAACCCAACGTCGTCGGACCGGGGATCCATTTGCTCACCTACTTCGCCACCACGCCCGAGGGGTGCGGTTCGCAAGCCACCACAACGATCGAACTGATCGATGCGACCACTGTAACGAAGCACGCCGAGGATCTCGTGTACTGCTCCACGCAAGATCCAGTGACCTTCTCAGCGACACCCAGCGGCGGTATATGGGATGCGCCCATCACTCCTGAAGGGTTGTTCGATCCTGCGACACTTCCACCCGGTTCCTATCCCATTCGCTACACCTACACCGATCCGCGTGGTTGTACTTTGGAGAACGAGCCGATGAGCCTCGAGATCGGAACGCCGACCACGGTCACGATGGAACCTGTCGGTACGCTTTGCACCACCGCTTCACCGATCGATCTGATGGGTTCCGTTTCCGGTGTGTGGAGTGGTGCGGTCTTCGGTGAGGGCCAGAGCGTATCCTTCGACCCTGCCGCAATAGGCCCGGGAACATGGACCGTGACCCTCACTGCATCGCTCCCCGATGAATGTCCGGGTGCGGTATCGCAGGACATCGTCGTGGATATCTGCGCAGGCGTCGAAGAAGCCGGGTCCATCGGACCGACGCTTTCCCCGAATCCGTTCACGGACGGAACCGCATTGCATATCAATGCCTTCGGACACGTGCAGGTCGACGTGCTCGATGCGACCGGACGTTCGATCCGTTCAACCGCCATCGCTGCTGGCGGAGCGGCGGTCCTTCCTATCGATCTCCGGGAAGAACCCGCAGGCCTCTACGTGGTGCGCATCACGCGAGCCGGGCGGACCACCAACCTCCGCGCCATCAAGGGGAACTAGGCACACCACGTCGCAGCCCGCGAACCGTTCGGCGGCTAGTCCAACCCCAACGTGATCTGCTTGCCCGGGCTCTTACCGATCAGTGGATCATCCGGATGCCGTTCCTGATCCATGGCAGCCTGGGACTGTGCCCGTTTGAGACGCGCCATCGGGCTTTCCTCCAGATCCTCCTCCTCCGGCGCTTCCAAATTGCCGATCTCGTCCTCGGTGATGATCATGCTCTGCACCTCTTCCAGCTCCGGTGTCATCGGAATGAAGACCGGATCCAGTAGTTCGAGGTCCTTCACCTTGTACGGGGTCAGGCGATTACCGATGGCCTTCACGCCCTTCACGGCGATGAACGCTTCCATGTCCACCTCTTCTTCCGGACGGTCGTTGCTGCGCTTATCGAACACGACCTTGATCCGCGGGTGGGCCACGAGGCTATACGCCGCGAGCTTGCTTTCCGGATGATCGGTGATGAATTGCACGGGATCCTTGGCGGGTTCCACCTGGAAACGCTTCACCTGGTAGACCTGCTTCTCACCTTCCCAATACACCGCACTGATGATGGCTTTGGGATCCCACTTCACAACGGTCAGGGTCTCATCCGGGAAGTGCGTGCTGAGCGCGAACGGGAACAACTGGTAGTGACCGGTGGACAGGACCGCGAGGATCCGATCATCGCCCGCGAAACGACCGAGGTAGCGACCATGGCCGGTATCGTTCAAGCGACGCACCGTTTCATCGAACCAGATCGGGATGGCACCCAACGTACTGCCACCACGCTCCTTCTGGACGATCTTCGAGACCATGTAGCGCGTGAGCAGGTTACCCTTGCTGCTACGACCTTTCACCGCGAGCTGCGCGAAGTCCACATCGAACTTGGTCTTGCGCAGGCTGGGACGTGGACGCAGTTGCACCTGCACCACTTCAGCCGCTCCGTCCGGATTGGCCGTGAAATACTCCACGCTGGAACCAGGGGCCCCGTTCGTGAGGTCGTACTCCTTGTCGCGCGTGATCCCGGTCACTGCGAACCGCTTCATGAAGTAGGCTCCCTTCGCACCATCCTGGTAGATCAAGTGGTAGATGGTACGCTCGTCGCCCTTTTTCCATACCCCGACATGAAGAATGCCTTTGCCGATGAACTTCTTGTCGGCCACCTTGGTGATCATCATGGTCCCGTTCACACGGAACACGATGATGTCGTCGATGTCCGAGCATTCGCCCACGAACTCGAAATTGCGCAAGCTGGTACCCGCGAAGCCTTCGGCGCGATCCACGTACAACCGCCTGTTCGCGACGGCCACTTTCGTCGCCACGATCGTGTCGAACGTGCGGATCTCCGTCTTGCGCTCGCGGCCGGCCCCATACTTCTTCTTGAGTTCCTTGAAGTAATCCACCGCGTGGTCCACAAGGTTGTTGAGCTTTCGCCCCACCTCGATGAGCTGTTCGTCGAGCTGTCGGATATGCTCATCCGCCTTGAACGAATCGTACCTGGAGATGCGCTTGATCTTGATCTCCGTCAAGCGCACGATGTCCGCCTCCGTAACGGGCCGTTTCAGTTCCTGCACATGCGGCTTCAATCCCTTGTCGATGAAGGAGATCACCTGCTCCCAGGTCTCGGCCTCCTCGATCTTGCGGTAGACTTTCTTCTCGATGAAGATCTTCTCCAACGAGGCGAAGTGCCATTGCTCCTCCAATTCGCCCTGCTTGATCCGTAGTTCGAGTTCAAGCAAACGCAAGGTGTTGGCCGTGCTGATCTTGAGCAGTTCGTTCACACCGACGAAGCGGGGCTTGTCGTTCTCGATGACCACCGCATTGGGCGCGATGCTCAGTTCGCAATCGGTGAAGGCGTAAAGCGCATCGATCGTATTGTCGGGCGATACCCCGGGATGCAGGTGGATGAGGATCTCGGCGTTCTCCGCCGTGTTGTCCTCGATGTGCCGCACCTTGATCTTGCCCTTCTCGTTGGCCTTGATGATGCTTTCGATCAGGCTCGTCGTCGTGGTTCCGAACGGGATCTCGTGGATCACCAGGGTCTTGTTGTCCTCCTTGCGGATGCGTGCACGGGCCCGCACACGCCCACCGCGCCTGCCTTGGTTGTAGCCGTCCACATCGGCGGTGCCACCGGTCGGGAAATCGGGTTGCAGATCGAAGGATCTTTTACGCAGGCAGGCGATGCTCGCATCGATCAGCTCGTTGAAGTTGTGCGGAAGGACCTTGCAACTCAAACCCACAGCGATCCCTTCGCCCCCTTGGGCAAGTAGCAACGGGAACTTCACCGGTAGGAAGACCGGTTCCTTGTTCCGGCCGTCATAGCTCAATTGCCACTCGGTGGTCTTGGGATTGAAGGCGACATCCTGGGCGAACTTGCTCAGACGTGCTTCGATGTACCGCGGTGCAGCAGCGCTATCACCGGTGAGCGTGTTCCCCCAGTTCCCCTGGCAGTCGATCAACAGGTCCTTCTGCCCCAGTTGCACCAAGGCATCGCCGATGCTGGCATCACCATGCGGGTGGTACTGCATGGCATGCCCGATGATGTTCGCCACCTTGTTGTAGCGCCCATCATCAAGGTCCTTCATGGCGTGAAGGATCCGGCGCTGTACCGGCTTCAACCCATCGTACAGCGCAGGCACCGCCCGCTCCAGGATCACGTAGCTCGCATAGTCCAGGAACCAGCTCCGGTACATTCCGCTCACCGAGAAGCTGCTCGCTCCGGTGATACCCGCCACGCCCTTTGCATGCGCGTCCAGCTCCTGGCCTTCTCCGTTGTTCTCCAACTCGTCGCTCATCGTTCGTTCTAATCAGCTGTGACGCAGATCGTGTTCCCGCCACCATATGCCCCGCCGTTCGCAAGACGAAGCAGATTACAATATTCCTGTCCGCCCACCACGTTCGGGATCCGGATGGTCAGCAGTCCGTTCGGGATGTTGTTCGATGGCGTGCTCGGACCGGTGCCATCGTTGTAGGCCACCTGGTAGGTGGTAGGCCTGCCGAAGTACTCCGTATGCACCTGTACCTCGATCGTCAACGTGCTCACCGGACTGCCGTTCACCAGTTCGTCGATGGTCGTATCGCTGAGGTAGGTGAAGATCGGCGCTCCGCTGTAGTCGGGATCGAAGGGGTTGGTCGTAAGGGATGCCACATCGATCAGGTCCTTCTTACACGCTACGGTGGTGATAAGGAAGCAGAACATCAAAAGGGCGATCACCTTGTTCATCATCGAGCAAGGTTGATGGAGAGAGAGGCCATGAAGACGCCACCACTGTGGCTCGGAAGCCATGCGAGACCATCGAAACGGACCTTCTCCTTGTCGTCGAAGATGGGTCGTTCCCATTTCGCCGTACGCCGCGATATGTAGTA
Source organism: Flavobacteriales bacterium UBA3364 (assembly GCA_002360495.1). GTDB lineage: Bacteria > Bacteroidota > Bacteroidia > Flavobacteriales_F > PHOS-HE28 > PHOS-HE28. The sequence continues at coordinate 20,261 of DEQO01000047.1, read as the reverse complement.
CGTGGCGGCAGCGCTCACCGCCGTGAAGGCCGATGCCAGGTACAGGTTCGTGCGTGCCTTTTCGAGGTCTTCGTTGTGCGCGGGTATGGTCCCTTCCTTCAACGCGCCGATCGCGGCAGGGTCCACGTTGATATCATAGTCCTTCTGGTCGGCTTCAAGGACATCCTTGGCCTTGCCATACTTCCCAATGGCGACCCCGGTCCAGATCAATCCGCCGGCCAATGCGAAGAGCGGCGCTGTCCTCATCCAGCGTTTCTTCGTTTGGTAACGACCAAGTTCGGCGCGATAGTCCACATATTCCTGGCTGTACGGAAGGCGCACGACCAGGTCCGATGTACGGTTCGCGATAACGAACACCGCTGTGTCCACCATTCTTCGTGTCGGTGCCCAGATGGTCAGTTCATGAAGGCCTTCGGAGAGGGTGATCTCCCGTTGTTGCATCCGGTGCTTCTTGTCCACGATGAACGAGAAGTCGTTACCGGGATCGATGAGCATGCGCAGGGTACCTGTGTTCTGGGCCATGCTCACCGACATCAGGCAGCAAACGGCGATGGAAAGGGTGTAGCGCAGTGGTTCCATGCCTGCGAATTTCCATGCGCGTTCACGGAAGGCCTTGCTGATCGTCAAGACCGCACGACCGTTCCCCGTTGTCCGGACCGATACGCTCAAGTTGCTCATACATCCATCTCCACTTCGTTCTCAGCCAGCTTGCGCGCAATGGCCTTCGCCGGATGCTCCGTCCTCTCCTCCACCACGTCCTTCTCCACCTTGAGGTTCTCGATGATGAAGTCCTGGCGCTCGGGCGTGTTCTTGCCCATATAGAAGCCGAGCAGTTCCTGCACCGATGCATCCTGGGTGATCATCACCGGCTCCAGCCTGATGTCCTCGCCGATGAAGTGCTTGAACTCGTCCGGACTGATCTCACCCAAACCTTTGAAACGGGTGATCTCGGCACTCTTGCCCAGCTTCATGATGGCACGCAGGCGCTCTTCGTCGCTGTAGCAGTAGATCGTCTCCTTCTTGTTCCGCACACGGAATAGCGGCGTTTGCAGGATGTAGAGGTGATCGTTCTTCACCAGATCGGGGAAGAACTGGAGGAAGAAGGTCATCAGCAACAGGCGGATGTGCATGCCGTCCACGTCGGCATCGGTGGCTATGACGATACGGTTGTACCGAAGGCCTTCCATGCCATCCTCGATGTTGAGCGCTGCCTGTACCAGGTTGAACTCTTCGTTCTCGTAAACGATCTTCTTGGTGAGCCCGAAGCAGTTCAGCGGTTTTCCCTTCAGGCTGAACACGGCCTGCAAATTCACATCACGGCTTTTTGTGATGCTGCCGCTGGCACTATCGCCCTCGGTGATGAAGAGCGTGGTGCCTTCCTTGCGATCGTCCTTCTTGGGATCGTTCAGGTGGATGCGGCAATCGCGGAGCTTGCGGTTGTGCAGGCTCGCCTTCTTGGCCCGTTCGCGTGCGAGTTTGCGGATGCCGCTCAACTCTTTGCGCTCCCGCTCATTGTTGAGGATGCGCTGTTGCAGCACCTCGGAGACCTCCGGGTTCTTGTGCAGGAAGTTGTTCAGTTTGGTGGCGAGGAAATCACCGACGAACGAGCGCATGCTCTGCCCGCCGGGTTCCACTTCCAACGAACCGAGTTTGGTCTTGGTCTGGCTTTCGAACACCGGCTCGATCACCTTCACGGCTATGGCGGCAACGATCCCTGTACGCACATCCCCCGCTTCCCAATCCTTCTTGAAATAATCCTTGATCACCTTGGCCACCGACTCGCGGAAGGCGCCCTGGTGCGTACCACCCTGCGTGGTGTGCTGGCCGTTCACGAAGCTGTAGTACTCCTCGCCGTAGTGGTTGGCATGGGTGAGGGCCACTTCGATGTCGTCGCCCACCAAGTGGATGATGGGGTACAGCGGCTCGCCGTCCATCTTCACTTTCAGCAGGTCCAGCAGACCGTCCTTGCTGTGGAACTTCTGGCCGTTGTAATAGATGGTGAGGCCGGTGTTCAGGTAGCAGTAGTTCCACAACAACCGTTCGATGTGCGGGTCGCGGTACTGGAAATGTTTGAACATCTCCTCGTCCGGCTCGAACACCACACGCGTTCCGTTGGACTCGTCGGTCTTCTCCAGCTTGAGGTCCTTGCGCAACACGCCGCGATCGAACTCGGCGCGCTTCATCTGCCCATCGCGATAGCTCTCGATCTTGAAGTAGGTGCTGAGGGCGTTCACCGCCTTGGTACCCACACCGTTCAAGCCTACGCTCTTCTTGAAGGCCTTGCTGTCGTACTTGGCACCGGTGTTGATCTTGCTCACCACATCGATCACCTTGCCCAGTGGCACACCGCGGCCGTAGTCACGCACTTCCACACGCGGTCCGTTGATCGTGACGTCCACCTTCTTGCCGTGGCCCATCACGAACTCGTCGATGCAGTTGTCCAAAACCTCCTTGATCAGGATGTAGACACCATCGTCGAAGCTGCTGCCGTCGCCGAGCTTCCCGATGTACATCCCCGGCCTTAACCGGATGTGTTCCTTCCAGTCAAGGGACCGGATATTGTCCTCATTATAGTTCGTCTCGCTCATCCTTCAAATGACGCGGAACCCAACAGGGACAAGGGTTCCAAGGCGTGCGACGAAGGTAGACGTTCACGCGGGGCGCTTGGGATCGCTGAAAAACCCGGTTTTCAACGATCAGGGGGAGTTTTCAACAGGGAATGCTTCGGTCGCCCTCCTACGGCACCTGCTCGACCACCGTATTCGTTGGGACGATCCCGCCAATGGTCATCAGGATGAGATCGCGGTCGCTGCTGCTACCGGCATACTTCACTACCCCGTCCAAATTGCAATCCTCCGAACGGTACCCGGAAACGGTGTTGGTAGGGACGATACCTCCGATGGCCGTAAGGATGATATCGCGATCGTTCGCGGATCCGGCATATTTCACTTCCGGGTCGCCGTTCACATTGCCTCCCCAAAGCGCCATCAGACCCGATGCACTGCGGCGCGCACCGTTCCCGTAGGTCGCGGTCACTGTAAGTGTGAAGTCCAGCAATGGTGTGGATCCGCCCAAGGAAAGCGCATTGGCGGTCATCACACCCAAGTGGTTCCGGTGGTGCACTGCGACGTGGAACGGGCCGGGCGATGCACAGAAACCCAGAGCAGACGAGCCATCCATGCCTACCACGTCCCCATCACGTTGCAACAATCCTGCACGTGCTTCAAGGATGACCGTGGGATCCGTTGGATCCCGCAATTCGACCACCACCCAATCGGTGATCGCATTCGGGCCCGTAATGGCCAGTACACCCGCCGTCGTGGTGGCACTTCCGCTGAGCGTGTACCCAAGTGCTGTGTATGGTTCCTGCAGCGGCAATACACCCTGACTGCGCAGCGAATCGACCATGAGCATGTCCGCTGGCCGGTAGGCGCCGTCCAACACGAGTTTGATGGGCAGCACGATAGGCGGCGCCACGGCGCACGGAGCGGCGAGCGTGGTGAAACTCGTCGTTCCGGTGTACTCCGATGTCGTACCACCTCCCTGCGATCCGGGACAGTTGGAACGCACCTGCACATCGTAGCTGGTCGAAGGCGCCAGACCCATGAATGCATAGGTGTTCGTGGTCAGGCCGGGCACATCGGTCCAGGTCGCGGACGCGGAAGCCTTCCAGCGCAGGTCATAGGAACTTACGGAAACCACGGCGGGCCATGTGGCCGTGGCATCGGACCAGGTGATGTCGCTGATCACCGGGTTCTCGGGCCGACCGCAGGTCTGCACGACGAACGAGTTCACGAAGAGCGCATAGCAACGATCCACGCTGAAAGCACCATTGTATCCGAACACATACACGTAATAGGTGCCCGCCACCGCATTGGCATAGGAGATGAACTCGGCGCTCGTGCCTCCGTTCTCGGAGGATGCCAGCGTCGCCCCGGCACTGTTCAGCAGGCGCACGTCATAGTCGAACGGAAGATTGGAAAGACTGACCGTGATCGTACTCGTTGCCGAAAGGGTGAAGCGATAATGATCCAGGTCCCCGTTCACGGCGATCAAGGCACTTATTGACGCGGGCAGGGTAATATCAGCCGCGGTGGCAACGCTGTTGTTCGGTTCCAGCGTGTCCGGACAGGGCGTTAGCGTGGTAAATGTGCGGCTGCTGGAGAATGACGAACTCGAACTTGCACAGACCGACAGTACTTGGAACTCGTAGCCCGTGGAATGCGTCAGACCGGTCAACGCATAAGTGGTGGCTGTAAGTCCTGTAATGGTCGTCCACGTGGAACTCGCCGTCGGTTTCCAGCGCAGGGTGTAGGAGACCGCGCCGACCGCTGGCCATGCCAGGGTGACCGTGGTGGTCGTCAGGTTCTGGACGCTCAAATTTCCCGGGGCATCGCAGGACGTTCCGCAGATACCGAGGCAGCTCGCGCTGTTGATCGCATTGATGATCACCGCCGAAGGTTGCGGCCCGAAACCATTGTTGAAGTTGATGCCGGAGCTGGTCAAATGACAATAGCTCATGATCGTTCCCCCCACGTTCGATGGAGGCAAGGGGCCTTGGGCACAGCTCCCCTCCGTGTACCCAGCCGCCGGGCCGCAGCCATCGATGGCCGTGGCATTGCCGTTCCATGCACAGGCATGCGTATGCCTTGAAGCCAGATTATGCCCTGCCTCATGGGTGACCACTTCGACGCTCCAACTGTAGGTGGGCACGTTCGAAAAGCTGCTGTTGATCCCGCTATAGGCCATGCGCAAACGGGTCTCACTATTGCAGAGGGTATTCACCCAAGCCACGCCGCCCCCGCCGTTGTACCCGACCAGGTGTGCCAGGTCACCGTTGAAGCTGGTGCGCGTGATGCCGAACTGCGTAAGCAACTCCCCGCTCGTGGTCTGCGTGTACGGGCTGGGCACATCCCAGATGAAGACCTCGGAGAGGGTCACGTCGATGCCGTCATTGTCGAAAAGCGTGGCACTCTGGTTGAACAGGCCGGTGATGTATGTCGTCGTGTTCGCCAGGTTCCCCTTGTCCTGAAAAACGTTGTAGTTCACCTCCCAGTAGTAGCGCACACAGCGGATGGTACGGTCCACGGAAGCGATCAGTTGATCCGGGCGATACGGTTCTCCATCATCGGGTGTGGCGCAAACCGCCCCCGAGCGTCGGCGAAGGTCCAGTGTGTTGTAGAGGACATGGAGGTCATCACGCCGGTCATCCAGCCTTCCCACCACGTATTCATCGCGTCCATCATTGATCAGGCCCATCACTTCCCCGTCGAATACGCTGATGGCGGCCCAAGACCCATGGTGTCCGCGGACCATGCCCCGGTAATGGTTGCCAGTGCTACCCACGCTACGCCCTCCGCTTGCCGTCAGCACACTGAAGTCGTCGGTCGTGATGGTCGTGCGCGCCAGATCGAGGATGATCGAGCCTGCATCCGTGGGCAGTTCCAACGCCATGTACTCCGGCATCCTCGTTCGCACTGCGTCCATGGCTTCGACATCGGGCCGGAGCACTGTAGCCTTTTGAAGAGCGCCATTCCAGCGTTGGGTGGTCCGTGCATCGGAATGGACCGTTTCGAATAGCCTCACCGGAACGAAACGGGCTCCCTTCGCCTGGAGCGCCAGTATCCGATCAGAGACCTGTCCTGAACGTGCCGATAGGGCCGAGCCAAGAATGAAAGTCGAAACGAAGAGCAGGAAAACACGCATGACACAGGGCGTTATTGCGGTCCAAACACCGGACCATGGACCAAAGTACTCATTGTACAATTGTTGTCACATGCCTCCAGCAAATGAGCTGGCGATGCACCCCAGGACCGGCATACCCTCCGATACGAAGCGTTGAAGCCGGGCCCCTGGACCCGGCTTCAAGAGCGATATGATGGACCGATCAATGACCGATGACCAACCTGTGGACCTTGCTTTCACCACCCCGGCTGATACGCACCAAGTACGCCCCGGAAGGTTGTCCGGTGAGGTAGAGTACGACATTGCCCGAAGCTGTGGTGCCCGGATGATCCATGGTGCCGACCACACGACCGGAAATGTCGTAGAGTTGGATGGTCGTGGCCAGGTGGGATGCCGGGATGCTGATGTTCACGTGATCATAGGCGGGATTCGGAAAGATGTGCCCGAGATCGTTCCCGATCGCGTTGATCTCTCCTTCGATGGTCCCTTCAGGAGTGCCTTCCACCATGAAGGAAGTGGACCCGGTCTGCACGTTGAGCGTATAGCAGGCCGTCGCGTTGTATGCGCCGCTCACACCGGCGACCCGGACGTAATAGCTCGTCGAAACCGTGGTCGTGTTGTACACGATGGTTTCGTTCCCTGTTCCCGAAACGTTGCTGCTGCCGACCAACGTGGCGTTGTTGTACAGGTCGATCCGGTAATTGGCGGGCAAGCCCGAAAGGGTCACCCGGATGTTCCTTGATGCGGTGGTGTTCGAGAACCTGTACCAATCCTGGTCGTACTGGCTGGCGATGCGACCGGTCAAAGCGGTGTTCACCGCGATAGCGCGCCCATTGTTGCGCGAGTTGTTGGGTTCATACACATCGGAACAGGTAGGCGCGCTCGTCGTGAAGGATGTCGCCGTGCTGTATGCCGAATTGCCCGATGCGCAATTGGTCCTGACCTGGAACTGGTAGGCCGTGGAAGCACTGAGCCCTGTCAGCGAATAGCTGGTCGCGGCAACGCTGCTCACCGTTGTCCATGTGCTGCCCGCGGAGGTCTTCCACTGGATATGGTAACTGCTCGCGCCACTGACCGCCGCCCAGGAAAGCGAGGCGGAGCCGCTCGTTATGGAACTTGCGGCAAGGCCTCCAGGAACGTTGCAGGTGGCCGCAGAACCCGTGGTAAAGGAGACCGCCGTGGCATAACCGGAACTCGAACCGCTGCAAACGGTCAGCACTTGGAAGTGGTATGCGGTCCCTGCGGACAAGCCGCTCAGGACGTGGCCCGTTCCGGCGATCCCCGACACCGATGTCCACGTGCTGGACGAAGTGGGTTTCCATTGCAAGGTGTAACTGGCCGCGCCGGGAACGCCCGTCCATGACAGTGAAGCAGAGGTGCTCGTGATACTACCCGCAGCGAGGTTCGTTGGTACACCGCATGTCGTTGTGGAGCAGTTCGTGAGGCAGGAGGCGCCATTGACCCGGCTGATGATCAGCGCCGCCGGCTGCGGCCCGAAGCCATTGGCGAAGTTGATGCCTGAACTCGTCAAGTGACAGTAGCTCATGATGGTGCCTCCGACATTGGAGGGTGGCAAGGGCCCTTGGGCGCAACTGCCTTCCGTGTATCCGGCGGCCGGTCCGCATCCATCGATAGCCGTATTGTTGCCGTTCCAGGCGCATGCATGCGTGTGTCTGGAGCCCATGTTGTGGCCCTGTTCGTGGGTCACCACTTCAACGCTCCAGCTATAGGTGGGGACATTGGAATAGCTGCTGTTGATATCGCTGTAGGCCATGCGATAACGTGTCTGGCTGCTGCAGATGGTGTTCACGAAGGCCACTCCGCCGCCGCCCGTATATCCGAGCAAATGGGCCAGATCTCCATTGAAGCTCGTGCGTGTGGTGCCGAAGGTGGACAACTGGGTACTTGTGGATGAGGACGTGTACGGACTGGCAACGTCCCACACGAAAACCTCGGACAGGACCACGCTTATGCCGTCGTTGGCATAGAGGATCGCGCTCTGGTTGAACAGGCCGGTCACGTAGTTCGCCGCGTTCGCCACGCTTCCCTTGCCTTGGAAGATGTCATAGTTCACCTCCCAATAGAACCGTACACATTTCACCGTGCGATCGGTGATCTCGCTACCGTGCGCACCTTGATCATCGGACATGTCCACATCCGCAGTGCCACAGACCGCGCCGGAAGTTCCACGCAGGTCCTGTTCGCGGTAGAAGACGTGATCCCCGTTCGTGTCGTTCGCGAAACGACCGAGGATCCGCTCCCCTTGTGCATCGCTCATCAACCCCATCACCTCATCCGGAAAAATGCTGATCGCGGCCATGGAGCCCTCGGCCCCACGGATCATACCGCGGTAGTGCAGACCCTCCTCCACATCGGCCGCCATGCCGGTGCTCGCTTGCGTCACCTGGAAATCCTCGGTGGTGATATCCACGCGTTCCAGATCGACGGTCACCGTTCCGATCTCCGCTGGCAGGGTCAGGCTGATGTGTTCATTACGCGCTCCCAACAACATGGCCGTCGCGGACCTGTCCAACCGGACCACCGTGGCCTGGGTAACCTCGGCCTGCCAAAGGGCATCGCTCGTGGCGGAACGTTGCACATCGGTGAAAAGCGGGATCTCCCGGAAATCCACGCCGGCCTGGCGCAGCGTGTTCATGCGCTCGGCCACGCGGCCGGTGTGCGGTCCGCTCTGGGCGGCGGATCCCCAGGCCAGCAGCCCGGAAAAAAGCAGGGTGAATGGTCGTTCCATGTCGGTTGCAGGTTTGTCGAATAATCCGTAAATGGCTCCGGTACAAAGAAACCGTGATGGGATCCGGACCATGGATCTTTTCGGCCATTACGACCGTGCCGCCCGACCAACGACCACTTCGACCGGACCAACTTGCAGCACTACGGAAATACACAATGACGTGTTGATGAAGCAGTTCGGCATTCGACGAACCTATCCTGCTACTGGTCGAAATGCGGTATCGCGGGCAGCATGGATCACCGCGTGCGCTCCGCTTCACGGAACGCATAGGCCATGGACAGCTGCCACATGGTGGCGGCACTGATCGTTGAGCCTTCGGCGCGATCGAGGTTCGTCAGGCCCTTCCATAACCGAAGTCCCATGGACAACCGATGGCCGCTGTCCACCTCCGCCCCGATGACGGCAGCAGCTTCCCAACGTGCCATCGAACCCGTTCGATCGTTGCGTTCATCCAACGGCTTTTCCAGCCCGTTGTCGTTCACATGTCCGACCACGCGCTCCTCGGCTTTCAGCAGGTGTGCAACACCTCCACCCACATCGAGCCGAAGCAGCGGCCATTTGCGTATCGCCAACATCAATGGCATCTCCAGTTGCACCGTTCGCATGCTACGCTCACCGTGCCCACCGGTCCCGATGATCGGTGTTGCGGGATGGAACGAAGCACTCTCGGTGAAGGTGTATCCCGTGGAACGGACATCGACCAATAGTTCGCCATGGATCCCTAGTACGCGGTCCGCGCTGGGTCCATAGGTGGCGCCGAGGTGATAACCCATTCCGTCGACCGCACGACCGGTATACCGACCATGCCCTGCGCCGAGCGGATCGGCACAACGCATATAGGAAGCACCGGCCTTGACCTGCCAAAGCGCTTGTCCGATCACATCCGTTGCGACCGAGCAACACCCTATGAGAACAGGTAAGCAGCGTACTAGGAGCATCGCACGATGACCCGAGAACGCACCGGCAGCGAGATCGTTGTGCCAGCGGTGCCAGGCGCGCGCCGAACTATACGTTGAAGAGGAAGTGCATCACATCGCCGTCCTTCACGATGTACTCCTTCCCTTCCACGCGCAACTTGCCGGCTGCGCGGCAAGCCGCTTCACTTCCGAGGGTGATGAAGTCGTTATAGGCCATCACCTCGGCGCGGATGTAGCCCTTTTCGAAATCGCTGTGGATCACGCCCGCCGCCTTCGGGCCGGTATCGCCTTGGTGGATCGTCCATGCACGCACCTCCTGCACGCCTGCCGTGAAGTAGGTCTGCAGCTTCAACAAGTGATAGGCCGCATGGATCAATTTGTTGACACCGGGTTCCTCCAAACCAAGATCGCTCAGGAACATGGTGCGTTCCTCGGGTGTCTCCAAGGAAGCGATCTCGGCCTCGATCGCCGCCGTAACGAAAATGACCTCCGCGTTCTCCCCGGCAACAGCGGCCTTCACCCTGTCCACGTGAGCGTTGCCCTTGATCGCGCTCTTTTCGTCCACGTTGCACACGTACATCACGGGCTTGGCCGTCAGCAGTTGGAACTCGTTCAGCAATGCGGGATCGTCGTTCGCCGTGATCACGGCACGAGCGCTCGTGCCTTGCAAAAGCGCGGTGCGGATGCGTGTCAACAGGTCGAAACGACGCTTGGCCTCCTTCTCCCCGATCTGGGCCTGCTTCTCGATCTTCTTCATCCGTGCCTCAACGGTCTCGAGATCCTTCAGTTGAAGTTCGATATCGATCACCTCCTTGTCGCGGACAGGATCCACGTTGCCGTCCACATGGACGACGTTCGGGTCATCAAAGCAGCGCAGTACGTGCAGGATGGCATCGCATTCGCGGATGTTGCCGAGGAACTGGTTGCCCAGTCCTTCACCCTTGCTAGCCCCTTTGACCAGGCCTGCGATGTCCACGATCTCCACGGTGGTGGGGACGATCTTCTGTGGGTGTACCAGATCGGCCAGCTTGTTCAACCGACTGTCCGGTACGGTGATCGTGCCCACGTTCGGCTCGATGGTGCAGAAGGGAAAATTCGCTGCCTGCGCTTTCGCGTTGCTCAGGCAATTGAACAATGTGCTCTTGCCCACATTGGGCAGGCCGACGATACCGCATTTCAAACCCATGGCTCCTGGAAAAGGCGCGCGAAGATAGCCGTTCACGGCCTGCCCGAAAGCGCTCCGGAACACCGGAAACGCCAAGGGGAATGGTCCGGTGCTGAGGTCCACGGTGCCATCTGGAACGAAGAACGGGGGCACCACAGCCCCCGTTCCAAGACGAACCGGTCCAAAACCAGATGTACCGATATGCGATTGACAACGCAAGTACCGCGCCGCGTTGCTCCATTGGGACGGACCGTTGAGGGCTCCAGGAGGTGGCACGAGGTACATTTCCCACGCCCAGTACGGCCCCATCCACTTTTAAAAAGTTCTACACACGGCGGGATCCCGCCCACGGCCCCCGGCTACTTTTGGCGGCGTCCAGCGCAGGACGATCGCCTATGTCCACCACCTCTTCCGTAGCTCCTTCGCTCCATCTTCCCATCACTGACTTGCAGCGCGTTGCCAGCCAGGTCAGGCGTGATATCGTTCGACAGGTCCACGGTGTGCAAAGTGGACATCCGGGGGGGTCTCTCGGTTGCGCCGATTTCTTCACGGCACTCTACTTCAACGTCCTTCGCCATACACCCACACCATGGGACATGGATGGGCGCGGCCAGGACCTCTTCTTCCTGAGCAATGGCCACATCAGTCCGGTGTTCTACAGTGTACTGGCGCGCAGCGGTTATTTCCCGGTGAGCGAACTGGCCACCTTCCGGAAGATCAACGGCCGGCTGCAGGGCCACCCTACTACGCACGAAGGACTCCCCGGTGTACGCATGGCGAGCGGTTCCCTGGGCCAGGGTTTGAGCGTTGCGATCGGAGCGGCGTTGGCCAAGAAGATGAACGGCGACGACCGCCTGGTCTACACGTTGCACGGCGACGGAGAGTTGCAGGAAGGGCAGATCTGGGAAGCAGCGATGTTCGCAGCGGGCAAGAAAGTGGACAACCTGATCAGCACGATCGACTATAACGGCCGCCAGATCGACGGCGATGTGGACGACGTGCTCCCCTTGGGTGACTTGAAAGGAAAGTGGATCGCATTCGGGTGGGACGTCCTAGAAACGAACGGCAACGACATGGCGGCGTTGCTGAAGACCATGGCCGACGCCAAAAGCCGCACTGGAAAAGGCAGACCGGTGATGGTCCTGATGCGCACGGAAATGGGCCAGGGAGTCGACTTCATGATGCACAGCCACGAATGGCACGGCATTTCGCCAAATGACCAGCAATTGAAGGATGCGCTAGCGCAACTACCCGAGACGCTCGGTGATTATTGATATGAGCGGAGCAGGGGCAGGAGCAGGGGCAGGAGCGAGGGCCTTTTTTGCTCCCGCCCCTGCTCCTGCCCCGTTGACCTCACGTGTACTTGGCACGCTTTTCACCGTTCTACGCAGGAAATGCCACGCCATGCGTAGATCCGTCACCGACTTTTCGTTGTTGTTGGGGGTTCTGACCCTGTGCAGCACTTCGCCACTTTCGGCGCAGGAAACGGTTCCGCAACCACCGCTCACGCGCATGCTCTTCGTGATGGACGCGAGCAACAGTATGAACGCGTTCTGGGGGAACCAACCGAAGATCAATACGGCGCGAGAGCTGCTGCTGAAGTCCTTGAAGGAACTGGAAGGCCAACCGGACCTCGAACTCGCTCTGCGATTGTACGGTCACCAAACGCCCATCCAGCCGGGCAAACAGGACTGCGACGATACGAAGTTGGAAGTACCCTTCAGCGGGAACAGCATTCCGGCGATGCGTTCGACGTTACAGTCGGTGCGTTGCCTAGGCACTACCCCGATAGCACGTTCGTTGGAGAAGTCCGCCGATGACTTCCCTCCATTGCTCTTCAACAGCACACGGAAGGTCCGGAACGTGATCATCCTGATCACCGACGGCATCGAGGCCTGCGATGAGGATCCGTGTGCAGTGAGCCGGGCGTTGCAATCCAAAGGCATCGTGCTGAAACCGTTCGTGATCGGCGTGGGATTGGACGACACGCAGAAGTACGCGCTCCAATGCGTCGGCAACTATTTCGATGCAAGCACGCCCGAACTTTTCGAGCATGTGCTGAACGTGGTGGTGACACAGGCCTTGAACAGCACTACGGCGCAGATCAGCTTGATGACCAACGACGGCAAAGCGACGGAGACGGACGTGCCGATCACCTTGTATGATGAACGCACCGGCCAGATCCGCGACCACTTCATGCACACGATGAACGACCGTGGCATTCCGGATACGCTGCATATCGATCCGATCCACACCTACAAAGTGGTGGCCCACACGCTGCCACCTTCCACCCGGGAGCATGTGGTCCTGAAGCCCGGCATCCACAACATCATCGGCGTGGACGCAGGAATGGGAACATTGAGCTTGAAGACCGGAAGCGGCCCGTCCGATGGCACGTTGGTGAGCGCCATTGTCCGCCGCAACGATGAAATGGCCACGCTGCATGTGCAGGAGATCGGCGCTACACAACGCTACCGTACCGGTGTTTACGATCTGGAGGTCTTGACATTGCCCCGCCTGTCGATCCCCGATGTCCGCATTGAACAAGGACGTACCACGGATATTGCGGTGCCGCGTTCCGGAGTGCTCAACATCCTGCCTTCAACGCCGGGGCCGGGTGCGATCTTCTCCAAGAAGGACGAGCAGCTGGAATGGGTCGCCGATCTCGATCCCACCGCGGTGCGCTCGCAGTTCAGGTTGTTGCCGGGCACCTACCAAGTGATCTACCGCAGTCGCAGTGCAAGCCGCACAGAACTCACCTTGAAGAAGGACATCGTCATCGAAAGCGGCCGCTCGGCCACCATCAATTTCTAGTACCGATGAGCAATTACCCCGTACTCGACCAGAAGGACACCCGCAGCGGTTTTGGTGCCGGCCTGCACGAACTCGGCAAGAAGGATCCGAACGTGGTCGCCCTCTGTGCCGACCTTACCGGATCGCTGAAGATGGACGCGTTCAAGAAGGAGTTCCCCGATCGGTTCGTGCAGGTGGGGATCGCCGAGGCGAACATGATGGGGATCGCGGCTGGCCTCACGATCGGTGGCAAGGTCCCGTACACCGGCACTTTCGCCAACTTCAGCACGGGGCGCGTGTACGACCAGATCCGCCAGAGCATCGCGTATGCCGACAAGAACGTGAAGATCTGCGCCAGCCATGCCGGCCTAACACTCGGTGAGGACGGTGCAACGCACCAGATCCTCGAAGACATCGGCCTGATGCGCATGTTGCCCGGCATGACCGTGGTCGTTCCTTGTGACTACAACCAGACGAGGCAGGCCACCATCGCCATCGCCGATCTCCATGGCCCGGTCTACCTGCGCTTCGGCCGTCCGAAATGGCCGGTGTTCATTCCTGCCGATATGCCTTTCGAGATCGGGAAGGCACAACGGTTGATCGAAGGAACGGACGTGAGCATCTTCGCCTGCGGTCACCTGGTATGGCGTGCGTTGCAAGCCGCGCAAGAACTGTCCAAACAAGGCGTGAAAGCGGAAGTGATCAACATGCACACGATCAAACCTTTGGATGTGGAGGCCGTCATTAAGTCCGTAGCGAAGACGAAATGTGCGGTGACCTGCGAGGAACACAACCGGTATGGCGGCTTGGGCGACGCGATCTCCCAAGTGTTCACCACGCACACCCCCACCCCACAGGAGTTCGTTGCGGTGAACGACAGTTTCGGCGAGAGCGGCACACCGGACCAGCTCATGACGAAGTACGGATTGGACACGCCACACATCGTTGCAGCAGCGTTGCGGGCGATCGAGCGGAAGTAGTTGCCGTCTCCCCTTCTCCTTGGCGGACGGGGCCGGGGTATGAGGTATCATGAGCGATCTTACAGATACCGAACTGCTCACGCTCTTCCGTAAAGAGGACACCAGGCATTATGCCTTCAACCTGCTCGTACGCCAGTACCAGCGGCGCCTGTACGCCTTCGTGCGCCGGATGGTGACCGACCATGACGAGGCACAGGACGTGTTGCAGAACACCTTCGTCAAGGTCTGGACAGGGCTGGATTCCTTCCGTGCGGATGCGCAACTCTATAGCTGGCTCTATCGCATCGCGTACAACGAGTGCCTGAACCACCTGCGCAAGATGAAACGCGGTCTTTTCGTGAACAACGATACCGTGATCGAACAACTGACCACCACCCTGGACAAAAGCGAGCACTTTTCCGGGGACGAGATCCAGAAGAAGCTCCAGCAGGCCGTGATGCGGCTGCCGGACAAGCAGCGCGCGGTGTTCACCATGAAGTACTTCGACGGCATGAAGTACGAGGACATGAGCGGTGTGACCGGCACCAGCATCGGCGCGCTGAAGAGCAGCTACCACATCGCCGTGAAAAAGATCGAAGGATGGCTCACCACCGATCAAACCAAATGATGGATCCTGCGTCCTATTCCCACAAGCCATGATGGACCCGAACGCAACCGATGTCCTGAAGGATGCCCCGCTCCTGCGGAGCATACCACAGCACGACCCCTTCGTGGTGCCGGATGGCTTCTTCGACCGCTTCCCGCAGGCCGTCCAGGCACGGATCGCGGCGCAACGGCCGGCCCCCTGGAGCGATCGACTGGCCGCGCTGCTTCGTCCGCGCGTTGCGATCGGAAGTCTTGCGCTGCTCGCTATCGTAGCGACCACATGGACGCTTTGGCCTTCGGGAGCATCGAAAGGAACCTCCGCATTTGGCGTTGCCGTCGAACCCGAAGAAGTCCTGAGCGCGGAGGTGGACGATGAACTCCTCTTCGCAGCCCTTGCCAGCGATGGACCTCTGTTGGACGCGGTGGACCTCCCCTTGAGCGATAGCGAATTGGAAGCCTATCTGGGGAACGAGGAATTGCCGTTGGACCTATTGATCGAAGAACTATGAAGAACATGATGGACCGTATCCTGCTGCTCGTCGTATTGGTGGTTTCGAGCACCACTTTCATCCACGCCCAGGACGAAGACCTTCCGCCATTGTCCGATGAGCGGATGAAGGAGATCAAGGCCCAGAAAAGTGCCTACATCACCAGTAAGCTGAGCCTTTCTCCGGATGAAGCCCAGAAGTTCTGGCCCATCTACAATGAGATGGATGAGAAACAGGATGCCATCCGAAAGGAAATGCGCGCCATGCACAAGGACCAGAAGAAGGACGGCGTGGAAATGTCCGAGGCCGAAGCATCGCAGTTGATCGACAAAGGGCTTGCCAGCCGCCAGAAGGAACTGGACCTGGAGAAAGCCTACGCCGAGAAGTTCAAGAAGTCCATCGGGGCGGTGAAGACCGTGCAACTGAGGAAGGCCGAGCGTGACTTCCACCGCGAAGTGCTGAAAAAGTTCCGCGAGCGCATGGAGCACAAACGCGGCGGTGATGGGCGCGGGGATGGCAACGGCAAGGACAAGGGAGCCCCGCACCATTAGGCCGCACGAACGACCTTTGCGGGCGATGGATGCCCTGCACCGCTCGTTCCTGGATCATCTCGCACAAACGAGCCCGCATCCCTTGGCATTGGACATCGTCCACGCCGAGGGATGTGTGCTTACGGACCGGTCCGGTAAACAATACCTCGATCTGGTCGCCGGCCTTGCCGTGAACAACGTGGGGCACAGGCATCCAGCTGTCGTCGCTGCCATCAAGGAACAGTGCGACAGGTATTTACATGTGATCCCGTACGGCGAGTTCATCCAGGAGCCACAGGTGCGCTTCTCGGAACGGTTGACCTCCATCCTGCCCGCGGGGTTGGACTGCGTTTACTTCGTCAACAGCGGCACCGAGGCGATCGAAGCCGCACTCAAGCTGGCCAAGCGGATCACCGGACGCACGGGGCTCGTCGCCTGTCACAAGAGCTATCACGGCAGTACGCACGGTTCGCTGAGCATCACCGGCAACGAGACGAAGAAATACCGCTACAGGCCCTTGCTACCCGATGTCCAGTTCATGACGTTCGGTTCCACAGCGGATCTTGGACTGATCACGGAAGGGACCGCGGCGGTCGTTGTCGAACCTGTTCAAGGCGACGCCGGCGTGCGCGTTCCCGACCCCGCTTGGTTGAACGCCCTGCGTGCGCGATGCACCGATACGGGGACCATGCTGGTCTTCGACGAGGTGCAGACCGGTTTTGGACGTACCGGCAAAGTCTTCGCATTCGAGCATTCCGCGGTCGTCCCTGATATCCTCGTCCTTGGAAAAGCCCTTGGGGGTGGCCTGCCGATGGGGGCTTTCGTTTCTTCGCGCGAGCGCATGCACCTGCTCACCCACGACCCTGTGTTGGGGCATATCACCACGTTCGGGGGGCATCCGCTGCCGTGTGTAGCCGGTTCCGCCGCCTTGGAGAGCTTGCTGAAGGACGACCTTGCTGCCAACGCCCGACGGATGGGAGCGCTCTTCAAGGAACTGCTCGTCCACCGGGCGATCCGCGAGGTACGGGGCGAGGGCCTCATGCTGGCCGTTGACCTCGGCGATGCCGATCGCGTGCAGAGCGTGGTCCATGCGTGCCTGGAAAAGGGTGTGCTCGGCTTTTGGTTCCTATCCTGTCCTACGGCGTTCCGCATTGCGCCACCGCTCAGCATCTCCGAAGACCAGGTCCGGACCGCCTGCGCCGCCATCCTGGACTCCCTCGCCACCACGGAACGCCCCTTGTAAGGACCAATTTCCACGGATCCTGTACACCCCTGGAGGGCACATCGGAACGACCGTTCCGCAGATAGCCCGCGTCGGTAGCTTGGTATGCCGGCCACCGACCGTTCCCGGGCTCGACACCCCCGATACCCGGACCGTTCCGTCCCATGGGCCCTGCGGGACTTGAACGGTCGATTTACAGTCGTACTTTAGGCCCGCTTTCAGAACTACAACCCCAAGCACCCGTGAACTTCATGAAACATGTGCTACTCGGCTTGACCGCTTGCTTCCTGACCCTGTCCGCCTCGGCCCAGTATTTCAAATGCGGGACCGACCAGATGCGCGCAAAGCTCATCGCGGCGGACCCGACCTATCTGCAGCGTGAGGCCGAATACGAAGAGGAGATCCAACGCTTGATCGCCAACAGTGCCGAACGAGGGGACCGCGATGTGCTGATCACCATCCCGATCGTGTTCCACATCGTGCATCTGGGTGGGTTCGAGAACATCACCAATGAACAGGTCCTGAACGCCGTGGCACTCCTGAACGAGGACTATCGCGCCTTGAATCCCGATGCCGATGACGTGCATCCGGCCTTCCTGGACATGGTGGGCGATGCCCAGATCCAATTCGCCCTACCCACCCTTGACCCGAACGGGAATTGCACCAATGGGATCGATCGCATCTACTCCACTGAAACACTCGTTGGCGACGATGGATCCAAGCTCAACGGCTGGCCACGGGAGAAGTACCTCAACGTCTGGACCGTGCTCGACATTGGCGATAATGGGACCGCCGGATATGCCTATAAGCCCAGCAACAACACCGACCAGGTCTTCCGTTTGCTTGATGGGATCATTCTGGAACAGAACTATATCGGCGAGATCGGGACGGGCAACCAGTCACGTTCCACGGCGCTCTCGCACGAGGTGGGGCACTACTTGAACCTCGACCACGTCTGGGGCAACAACAACGGGGACGAGGGTTTCGACAATCCTGTCCACATGGTCCCTGCTTGTGGGGATGACCTGGTCGAGGATACGCCGGTAACGCAAGGCTGGAAGGTGTGCCCTCCATTCAATTCCCTGGACCAGCTCGGCACGGATGACCTGGACTGGGCCGATTGCAACAATATCGACCTGAGCACGCTGGTGTATGGGTTCGATGATGTGACCACCACGACCGGTGTGAACGACCCTACGCCCTTGGTGAACGCAACGGACACGGTCGCTGAGACCCCTCGTATCCGCACGGAAATGCGTGTCTTCTCGGCCACCGGGGTATCGGAGAACTCCACGAAGGACGAACGATTCGCGTTCACGGGTTGGGACGCAGGCCCGGTCGATGGGGAATTGGAGTTCGCCTTCCTTCCCGGCGAACTCAACGAGGACAAGTACTACTCCTTCAGCATGGATCCGAGCGTCACGGACCTGCTCTCCACCGACTCGATCCGATTCCGGGTGAAGCGTGATGCCAATGGCATCCGCACGTTCGCCGTGCGTTCCAGCGCGGACAACTTCACCGCGAACCTGCCCTTGCGCACAGGTGGCAACCCGAACATCTCCATCAAGCCCGGTAACATCGCTTTCTACAATTCGGATGTGACCACGGAGGTCGTCATCACCGTTGATCCCGGTGAATCGGGTTTCATCAACATCCAGGCCCCCATCACTTTCCGCTTGTATGGATGGAATGCAGAGAATGAGAACGGTACCGCCAGGGTATGCACCAACGGCGTTCCCGTGGATCTCTTCGACAAACTCGGGGGCGCACCACAGCCGGGTGGTACCTGGTCCGGACCAAGCGAGACCACAGGCACCTTCGACCCTGCGACCATGCTGGCCGGTGAATACGTCTACACGGTGCCCGGCGCGGGTGCATGCGCCCCTTACACGGCACTGGTCACCGTAACCCTGATCGACCCACCGGCGATCCCGACGATCACCGGTCCTTCTTCCATCTGCGCAGGATCCAACGGCGTACTTACCAGCAGCAGCACGACAGGCAACGTTTGGAGCCCAGGCGGCCAGACCACGCCGACGAAGTCCGTGCAGTCTGCTGGCAGCTATACCGTAACGGTTTCAGCGAACGGTTGCAGCGCAAGCAGCGAACCTTTCGTCGTGGCCAGCGTGCCACAGGCCAATGCTGGCGGGAACAAATCAATGACCGTGTGCGACGCCGGGTCGGCTGTCCCCTTGTTCAATTGCCTCACCGGAACACCGGATGCCGGTGGTTCATGGGACGTTGGACCGAGCCCGGTCGTTGACGGCCTCTTCGATCCAGCGACCATGTCGGCCGGTGTCTACAAGTACGTGGTGGCCGGCAACGCTCCGTGCCCGAACGATACGGCCAATGTCACCGTCACGCTCGCCCCCCTTGCAACGGCCGGTACGAACGGTACGTTGACCATTTGCAACAACGCTGTTCCTACAGACCTGTTCGACCGACTTGGCGCGACTCCCCAGTCCGGTGGAACATGGACCGGACCGAGCGAGACCACCGGGACCTTCGATCCGACCGTGATGTCGCGAGGGGCCTATGTCTACACCGTGGCACCCGGTGCCACCTGCGGTGATTCCACAGCAACGGTCAACGTCACTGTGACCAGTGCTCCGGCGCAACCGACGATCACAGGCCCTTCCACCTTCTGCGAAGGAGGCAGTATCCAACTCGTCAGCAGCACTGCCACTGCGTATTCCTGGAGCCCCGGCGGCCAGACGACACCGGCCATCACCGTATCCGTACCCGGCACCTACGCAGTGACCATTACCGCGAACGGATGTTCCTCTACCAGTGTGCCGCTGACGGTCGGTTCACAGTCCCGTGCCTCGGCAGGGAAGAACGGTTCCGTTACGGCATGTGCCGATGGCGTTGCTTTCTCCCTCTTCCCCATTCTGGAGGGAACTCCGGAAGGGACCGGAACATGGACAGGTCCTAGCACGGTGGACAATGGGCTCTACGATCCTGCCACGATGGATGGTGGTGACTACAAATACCTCGTTCTCGGAACGGCTCCCTGCCCCAACGACTCCGCGATCGTCACAGTGACGGAAAACACCGTACTGGACCTGGTCCCGGGCACCTTCGAAGTGGATGATGTAAGGGTGCATGGATCCTCCGGATTGATCGAGAACGTGGAGAACTACATGG
>DEQO01000090.1 GCA_002360495.1 Flavobacteriales bacterium UBA3364 | reverse complement strand
GGGAGTCGAACCCCAAACCTTCGCATCCGTAGTGCGATGCTCTATCCAGTTGAGCTACGGGTCCCCTAAAAACGGCTGCGAAGATAATGGAAATAATACCGGTCTACCGCCTGTTCCCCATCTCGGCGATCAGATCCAGCCATTGAGCGTGTAGTAAGCGATGGCGGCGAATTCCCGCAGGCAGGTGATCTCCAGCTTCAGGTAGTTCCAGAACGTATAGCGCAGGCTTGGATCATCGGAAACGTCCGGCACCCAAGGTTTGCCGCCGATGGCCTTGTGGCGATAGGCGAAGTCGTGGTCCATGGCATGGTCCCAAGCGGAAGCGCCACAGACCTGGCCGGGACCCCTGCTCAAGAGTTGGAAGGTCTTCACGCTCCGGAACATGTTCTCCGGCGCGGTGACCAGGATCACTGGTGCATGTGGCGGCGGGTCCCGCCGCCAGAAGACCATCGCCTGCTCGCGGGTGTTCTCGCCTTCGTTCAGCACGGTGATGCGGGACAGGGCAACACCCCGGACCACCAGTTCATCCACCATTTCCGCCAGAACGTCCGGTGTGCCGGGGTGGATGACCGTGATCCGCCGCGAAGTATCCTCGTGGGCCAACAGCGCGGCATGGTGCAGGCGTAGAAGTTCGGGACCGGAAGGCATTCCGCTACCGCCGAGCACCACGATATGCCCTCCGGTGCATTCCACACCCGCCATCCCCAGCCAGCGATGCAAATCGAACGGGATGCGTGTGAAGGCCAGAACGATCATCAGCGCAGCCATGACGCCGGCGAAGAAGAAGGTCCGGCGCAGCCAACGCGCTGCCCAGCGCATCAGCGGTGCCAGGAGCATGCGGATGGTGGGGAGGACGTCTCGCATGGGGGTGCAAGGGGACGGTCGCTGGAGACCAAGCGCCCTAACGAGTTCCCGCGTTCGCGGGAATGACCCGTCAGGGTTTGTAGTACTTCAGAGCCTGGGGCATGTAGGCCTCCAGGTCGCGAACACGGGTCTCGTCGCTGGGGTGCGTGCTCATGATCTCCGGAGGTGCTCCGCCCCCACTACCTGCGCTCATACGTTGCCAGAACTTGGGTGCCTCCCGAGGATCGTAACCGGCCATGGCCATGAAAACCAAGCCCATCTTATCGGCTTCGGTCTCGTGCTTTCGGCTGTAGGCCAGCATCCCGAGCTGCGACCCGATACCGAAACTCTGCAAGAAGAGGTTGCCGGCCGTGGAAGGGTTCTGCTGCGTCAGGACTTCCAGTGTCATGCCCGCTCCTTGCAAAGCGAGGCCCTGGCTCATGCGTTCGTTGCCGTGGCGGGCAATGGCGTGCGCGATCTCGTGGCCCATCACCACGGCGAGTCCCGCATCGGTCTCCGCGACCGGAAGGATGCCCGTGTAGACCACGACCTTGCCACCGGGCATGCACCAGGCGTTCACGGTCGGGTCTTCGACGACATTGAATTCCCATTCGAACCCGGCCACGCGGTCAACGGACTTGTTCTCGTCGAGGAAGGTGGTCGCAGCCTGGGCCAGTTTCGTCCCGATGTTCTTGACCCGTTCGACGCTCGCATTACCCGCGGGCAAGGGCCGGTTCTCTTGAAGGAACTTACCATACTCCCCATTGGCCATGGCCATCATCTCCCCTTCGCTCACCAGGTTCAACTGGCGGCGACCGGTGATCGGCACCTTCGCGCATGCTTCCAGCACGATGATGCCGACGAGCAGAACAAATCCCTTGGTCCTCATGGTCACTGGATGACGGCGGATAGTCCGCGTTGCTGCAAGGCATGGCACTTTGCCTCCAATTGATCGAACGTGCCACGCTTCACACTGCACTTGCCGTTGTTGTGCACGATCCAGGCACATTGCTCAGCCTGGATCTGATCATGGTCGCACACGTCCATCAACGAGATGATCACGTGGTCGAATGTGTTGACATCGTCGTTGTGCAGGACGATCTCACGGACCGGTCCTACCTCGCAGATGATCTCCTCCATGAGGAGTTCCTCCGGAGAGAAATTGGAATGCATGTGCATGGGACGAAAATACTATGGAGAGGTCACGCCACCGGCCGGACCGAAACTATGCCCCATTTTGCCCGTCCTTTCGGATGACGCAGCGGGTCCCGGAACATGGGACTCCCGTCCATGCCGGACCGACGGTTCGTGCGGACGACCGCACAGGGTGAGCACTAGGGCTTGGCCAGGATGGCCGGGCCGAACTTCTCGAGCAGAACGGCCGCTTCGCGCATGGAGATGCGCTTGCCGTTGAGGTAGGCGGTCACGAAGGCGTCCTTCACCCCGAGCGCTACGGTTCCTTCCTTGCGCTGGCGGGCCTGCTCCGTGTCGAAGAACATGCCGGTCGTATAGCGGATCTTGGCCGTCTCCGTGCGCTCGCTGTTCAGCGGAACGATGTTGAAGAGCTTGCCCAACGGTACCGGCTTGCTGTACACACCGACCTGCACGGTGTAGAACAGGCCACGAACGGTCTCCACCTGGCGTGCCGGGGCAGCGCCGGGTACATTGTAGTATGCCGCTGCCTCCGGAGCAGGCGAGAATGCTTGAACGATCCCATCGGCAGTGGCCGGATACTTCGCGAGCACGGCTTCGGCGGTCTCGGGAACAGCGGTCGTTGCGGGCACGACGATCGGTGCCTGGATGACCGATGCAGGAGGTGCTGTCGTGTTCGGTACCGTGCGTACGGGCTCAAGCACCGTATTGCCTTCGGTGACGGGCGGTTGCTGTGCGGCCGAAGTATTCGTGCCCGCGTTCGAAGCGACGGCGGAAGCGGCGCGTGCTTCGCGCATGGCTTCACCCAACGGGATCCTCTTGCCGTCGCGGTACGCTACCACGAATGCATCACGGTACCCGCGGTCGCGCACCTTGTCCTTGGCTTGGGCCGCCTGCTCGAAGCCCATGAAGAGACCGGCGGTGTAACGCACGAACCCGTTGCCGGCATGTTCGCCCATCACCGGCGTCATGTCACTGAAGGCTTCTTCGCGAATGGCATTGCGGAAGGCCCCGATCTGGACCTTGAACACGACACCCTCGGGCATCCGCGCATCCATGGGGATCTCGGCGGCACTGCGCACACCGGCAGGCCGCAGTTCGAAGATGTCCGTGACAAGCGCTTCCGGAACTACGAAGCCGGACCCGGCAGGCAGGGGCGCCACCTCCGCGATGGGCCGGCGGACAGGTGGTGCCGGGCTTCGCGTATCGGTCCCGAAGGGCGCTGCGATCGCTCTCGCGGGCTGTGCTGTCGCCACGTCGTCGCGCTCGGTGGAGCTCGTTCCAACGGCACGGTCCCGTGTGTCGGCCCCGGTCGTGGATCCGCTCGTGACATTGCCCTGCACCCCATCCGTCGATCCTGAGCGTGCGGCCAGCGCAGTGCCATCGATGGATGCAGCCGTATCGACCGGTAACACTACGTCCGTTCCGGATGCGGTAATGACCGTTCCAGAAGCAAGAGGCGTGCGATCCCCGGCACGAGCCGGATCACGGGTCTCAGCAAGCAGGGCCTCGGTCCGTCGGGTACGCATCTCCAAGGCCATCCATTCCGTGCTGCGGTCGGCGGGCAGGGCCTGCAACATCACCGCTGCCTGCCCCTCGTTGATACCGGCCGCACCACGCAAGCGTGCTGCCACGTTGCTGAGCGAATCGGCACGGGCGTTGAGGAGTTCGGAGCGGGAGAGCAACACTTCATTGCGCACCTGGCCTTCAGCAGCGGTCATGCGACCTGCGGCAACGTCGGCTTTCACCGCACTTGCTTCGTCCTGGAGCACCGCGCCCAGCTCCCTGTTGATGCGCGCTGCAGCATCCGCCTCGGAGGCTGCATCATACTGTTCCAATGCCCTTGCCTTGGCTTGGAAATAACGGCTTTGGTCCTCGTCCTCCACCACCATGGCCTGTTCCTCGCCGCTGAGGTAGTAGTACTTCACGAGGCGGTCGCGCAGCACTTTGGCCTGCTCGGCATCACGCTTCTGCAGTTCCAGGGAACGGGCCTCCTCGGCCATGGCCAGCGATGCGTTGTGTAGCGAATCCGACTCGAGACGTGTGCGCACCGCGAGTTGCATGAGCTCCTCCTTGTCACGCTTGCGGGCACTGGCGGCGCTGTCCTCGATGGCCGTTGCACGATCGGCAAGTTCCAACGAACGTTGCTCCAAAGCTGCTGAGCCTTGTCCGGCGCGCTCGGCCTTGATGCCCAACAGTTGAGGGTCCATGTCCGGATCGAGCGCCTCCTGCTGCAGGACGATGTTCTCGCCATGCATGAAGCTCTCGTACCGCTTCACCGGCATGCTGGCGGTCGCAGGCATGGCGGCCTCCTTGCTATCGGCCAGTTCGGTGGCGAGCTGGCGTGCCCGCTCCGTATCCTCCGCAGAGAGGGTGTTGGTCCCGCTGGACCCGGCATTCGTTGGATCGTCCATATCCGCGACCATGGCTGCCGCAGCCACAACGGCCGCCGTACGTGATGCATCCCCGCCGCCATGCTCCACCACTGTCGTGGTCGTTGCGGTGGCAGCGCGCTCCCCTTCCTCACGGCTGTTCGTGTCCTTCTCCGCATCGCCCGCGGACATTTCCTGCGATCCTTCCGTCGTTCGGCCGGATACCGGTGTTGCTCCATCCGTCACATGACCGTCGGCCAACATGTCGGCATCCTGTTGGTCCGGGGTCGCCGCTGGTTCCGTGATGTCCAATACACGGCGCGCCACCTCGTCGTAAGCAAGCGACTCACCGCGTTTGAATTCCCCACCGACGAGGTAGGTCTTGACGGTGATGGCCTTGTCCATTTCGCGCAGCGCTTCCAATTCCAGGGCGTAGGCAGCGCGGTACAAGCTGTCGCGGTAAACGATATCCTCTTTGCGATCCGCCTGTTTCCGCAGGCTTTCCGCTCGACCGAAACGGGCCTTCGCTTCGGTCTGCATGCCCTGTGCCATCAACAGCAGGTTCTCATCCGGGGCGAGACCCATGGTATTCAGCTGCTTCTCGATGGTCTTGAGGCTGTCGTTCGCTGTGCGCCACT
>DEQO01000106.1 GCA_002360495.1 Flavobacteriales bacterium UBA3364 | reverse complement strand
CCGGCCGCGCGAGCGGCCCATCAAATGTCGCGGTCGAGGTACCATTGACCGGTTGCTGGCGCGACGTGCTCGGGGCACTTCATTCGGGATCCATCACGGTCCAGGCGTGGGGTTCCATTGTTCTTGCCAAGGAAGCTGGAAGCGTTTGCGGGCTGACGACGACCGTTGAAGAGGAGGCCGTAACAGAGGATACCGCGTTACCCTATCCGAACCCATTGCGTATGGGCTCTCCGCTCCACATGACCCAGGCCGTTCCCTTGGATACCGAGGTCGAGGTCCTCGACGCCGGTGGCCGAAGCATCGCCCGGTCACGCATGGCCGCTGGCTCAATGGAGATCCCCCTGGGTTCCGAATTGACCGCCGGCCACTACGTCATCAGCCTGCGCAACAGGAACGGTGTGCGTCGACACCGCCTGGTCGTCCAGTAGGCGAAGTCACTCCATGATGGTGCCGTCCAGGGCCCTCGGCTTCCTGGAA
Organism: Flavobacteriales bacterium UBA3364; assembly: GCA_002360495.1. Classification (GTDB taxonomy): domain Bacteria; phylum Bacteroidota; class Bacteroidia; order Flavobacteriales_F; family PHOS-HE28; genus PHOS-HE28. Next base: position 24,442 of record DEQO01000106.1, on the reverse strand, counting down.
ATGTACTTCGGGTCCATCACGACCATCGCGAACAAGCAAAAGGTCAGCGCGTTCCCGAAATCGTTGCCGTAGCATACGATGTCGATCTGCAGGATGAACAGCAAGTAAACGACCATGGCGAACAATGGAGCCTCCTGCCGGCCTTCGAGGTACGAACTACGGAAGTAGCGGACCAGTTGCCACATGACCACCAGGAACAGGCCATAGCCGACTATGCCCTGACCTATCAACGTCTGCATGAAGGTGCTATGCATGTGCACGTTGGTGGCATTGCGCGTGTTGAACACCTCTGCTATATGGTCCCAGCCGTCCAATTTGTACTGGCCTTGGTAACCATGCCCCAGGAGCAGGCCACTGCGGTCGTTCTCCAACCAGGCCCACCCTACATCCCACACCGTGGTCCTGTTGTTGAACGTGGTGACGTCCGCCTTGTCCACACGCGACACGATAGCCGTCATGAACGGCAGGGTGAGCACCCAATAGATGAACAGCGCGAAATTCACGAGCAAGGGCATGACGAAAAGCGAAATGGGAAAGACCAACCGCGCCTTGCCGATGGACTTGAAGAAGAAGAGCCCGGTGAGCAGGAGGAAGGTCATGAAGGACAATCGACTGTTCACGCTGATCATGATGGCCATGTTCACCATGTAGAAACCGAACAGCAACATGAACCGGTACGGCTTGCGTGCGAAGTCCTTCATGTAGAACAGCAACATGAGGTTGATGATCGCCAGGAGGTGTGCCGCGTCATAGATGCCCAGCAGGAAGGGCAGGTTGATCCTTCCCTCGATGCGATGTACCACGTTCTGGAGCCCTGCCGCGTAGCCCAGTATATTGACAAAGACCAGGATGGACAGGCTCTTCAACAGGAGCAACGAGAAATCGAAATCCGGCTGGTCGCGGTTCCTGATATGCACAACGATGGCCGCATGGAAGGGCACGAGGAACATGATCGTGAACGCGAAGGTGTTGCCGGTCTGCAGGCTGGGGAAACCCTCGGATTGCGCCTTCCAAAAGGACCAGACCAACGTGAGCAGGAACAACAGGCCCACCCAGTAGGCACCGGTCACCATGTTCCGTACCTGTCGGCGATAGACGAGGTCCAACCCATGGACCAGCAGGATAAGAATGAACGGCGCCACCGCGAACAGCGTACCGAAGGAAGCGCTGGCCTTGATCCCCAGATACATGCCGATCCCATAGAACGGGAAGGACAGCAGGAAGAGGGTGTTGATCAGTTTCCTTTTGGACAGCAGCACGCGGTTCGGAATGGGGTGCAACAAAGATGCATTCTTCGAACCATGCCCCAGCGGGTCCGTCGGATCGCGCAAGGGATCCGCGCCGCTCGGTCAACTCGCGCCCAGCCGCTTCTGCAACCTGGAAAGGAAGGGTGTAATGGCCTCGTCCACCGGTTTGGGGATGAGGACCTTCACGCTAGACCGAAGGCGACGATAGAAAGGTGGCCGAACGAACTTGTTGAAATAAGCAAGGTCCCTCCTCTTATCGACCTCCATCCCCTTGGGATGGGACAAGGGGAAGGGCATTTCACGGGCATTGTCGACATCCCTGGGGTCGCCGCCCTGGACCGTGTTCGTACCGTCGCCGCCAAAGCCGATGTTGCGCACAAGGTTGAATTCCGGGATGATCGTGATACCGTTGTGCAGGATCCGACAGAAGTCATGTTGGAAGTCCCACGTCTTGATAACCCCGGACCACGTACGTTCGAACAACACGTAGGCCTCCTTCTTCTCCGACCTGCTCAGGAAAAAGGCATCCCATTCACGCGTCCCGCGGACACGCGGCCATTCCTTCATATCGGCATCATACAACGCCCAGGAAGACCGCCATCCGGCCCAACCCCAGGGAGCACCGTAGCCATGCTGTGAGAAATAGTAGGAGTGCGCAGGCCTGGCCTCCCGATCCGCCATCAGGTTGTTGCCCAATATCCACCAGATGCGTTCATCGTTGCGAAAACGTTCCAGCATCTCCTCCGCAAACCAGAAAAAGCTCAGCACGGGTTCGGTATCATCCTCCAACACGATGCCTTCCGGTTCCTTTTCGAAGAACCAATCGAGGTTGCCCACCATGGCCTTCTTCAATCCCGCGTTCTTCTCGCGGAAGAGCGTATGGACCTCACAAGGCCAATCGATCAGTTCGACCAAGGTCCGCACCCTGTCCGTAAGTGCCTTTTCGGCTTCCGTCCGGGGTCCGTCGCAGGCGAAGTACAACCGTGGTGGCCGCGCACGTCGAACAGCCTCCATGACCCTGCGTGCGGTGTCATATCGGGTAAAGGCGGTGAGCAGTACCGGTGTCCGCAACGGTCCGGGGGGGGTGAACGTGCTCATAGGTCGATAGGCCTGGAATGCACGAAGATCACCTTACACTACGGATCTTCCAGAACGTGAACATCCCGAGTGTCATCATGCGGAAGTTGATACGTGTCCTCGCGGTGAAAAGATCCACCACGTAGATGCTGATCAGGAACGATGCCACGTTCGCCCAGATGGCGCCGAATGACCCCATTGCCGGGATCAGTACCACATTGAGCCCGATGTTCACCACTGCCCCGATCACCGCTGTGACCAGCGAGAACTTGAACAGGCCCTCGTTCGTGATGAAACTACCCTTGGCAACACCCATGAACGAGAACAACAATCGGAACGCGAACCAGGACAAGAGTACTCCTGCTTCGTTGAATTCCGGGCCGTAGAGCATGACGATGATCGGCTCGGCCAGGAAGAACAAGGGGATCGCCGTGGCCAGGTAGAGCATGAACATGATCCGGTACTGGTTCGTGATCCGCTGATGGTACAGGTCGATATCCTGTATCCGGGCCCGGGCGATCGCCGGGGCCAGGGAGATCTGGAGGACCACCGGCAGGAAAGCCATGGCTTCGATCATTTTCACCGCCACCGAATACTGGCCCAACTCCGCGTGCGCCGCACGATCACCGGAAACGCCCTTCAGGATGTCGAAGATCATCACTTGATCGATCTTCAATTGGGCTTGCAGTGCGAAACCGTAGATGAGCATCGGCCATGACTGGTCCAGGACATAGCGCACCATCCGCCAGCTCGGCCGCCATTTACGGATGTGCAACCCATGATGACGATAGGCGATCACGTAGCAGATCGTATAGCTGAGGATCTCGGTCATGTAACCCCAGGCGAACCAAAGAAGGGGGGCTTGGTAATAGACCAGCAGCAGCTTGTAACCCGAACTGATCATGCTGCTGAGGATATTGACCTGCGCCGCAGTACGGCCTTTGACCTGCGAAAGGAAGTAGTAGTCGATGACGGTGGACCATTTGAACAACTCCCCCACCGCTGTGATCATGACCAGCAGGATGGTCAGCATATCCAGGTCTTTCAGCAGAACGAAGGCCAGCAAGGCGAGGTTCAGCACCACGCCACCCGCCAGCTTGATCGCGAAGCTGCTACCCAACAGTTCGTCGCGGCGTTCGGGATGACGGACCAGGTCCCGGGAAATGATCTCGTTGGCCCCCAGGGACGTAAGCACCATGGCTATGCTGACGATGGCCAGCGCGTAGTTCAGCTGCCCGATCCGCTCGACACCCAGGTACCGGCTGACCACGATCGTCGTGACCAGTACGAGCAGCATGCGCAGCACCCGGTCCGCGAAAAGCCAGGAGAAGTTCTTGAAGTATTTCTGGAATCCCTCGGACCGGAACATGCGGTGTACCTGGCTACTTGGTGTAGTACCCGTAGCCGTCGGTCATCTGATGCTTCACACCGTTCAACAGGAGGTCCACATTGCGCACCTTCTGGTCGTCGACCATCTCGTTGATCATCCGGAGCGCACTTCGGCCGGTACGGCCCTCGCGCACCACGTAGAGCGTCACGTCCACCAGTTGCATGATCATCACGTACTCGCTCACCAGACCGAGCGGTGAAGCGTCCACGACCACCTGGTCATATTTGGACCGCAAGGCCGAGATCAGTTCTGCGAACCGCGGACTTTCGGCCAGGTCCAACGGATTGGGCGGGACAGGACCTGCCCCGATGACATCCAGTCCCGGGATATCCGTGGGTTGCACCAGTTGGTCGATCCCCGCCTCCCCGATCAGCCATGTGGAAAGACCGATGCCCTCGGTCATGCCGAGGCTCTTGAGCAGGTTCGGGCGGCGCATGTCGGCATCGACGATGATGGTGCGCTTGCCGGACTGCGCCATCACGGTGGCAAGGTTCAACGCACAGAAGGTCTTGCCCTCACCGCTGGAGGACGAGGTGAAACCGATGACCTGTCGACGGCTCGTGGAGTTCAGGTATTGCAGGTTCACGCGCGCCGTGCGGAAGGATTCGGCGAGCAACGATTTCGGTTCGTCCGGCAGGACGCGCTTCCGTTTGCTCGCCGGTATCGCAGCGAGTATCGGAAGTCTGCTGAGGCGTTTGAGTTCCTCGATATCATCGATGCGGTCCCGCATGATGTCGCGTACCAGGATGAGTCCCACGGGCAGCAACAGCCCCAGGAACAATGCGCCACCCAATACCTTGCCCTTGCTCGGCGAGACATGTTTCATGCCTTGCATGCGGGCCTGGTCCACAATGGATTTGTCCACCTGATCGCTGGCGATGGCAATGCCGGCCTCGGCCCGTTTCTCCATCAGGTAGTTGTAAAGGTTGTCGCTCAATTTGAACTTCCGTTGGATGTTCACGAGTTCGCGTTCCTGTCTCGGCAATTCACTGAACTGGTAGCTGATGCCACCCAGTCGGCGGTTCACTTCAGCAAGGCTGAAATCGGCCTGTTCCACCAGGCTCTCCGCGGTTTGGGCCAGCGAAGCCGTCAGGTTCTTGATCTTCCGCTCCATGGCGATCACCGTGGGGTTGCTGCGCGCACCTGTCTGCACGTTCTGAACGGCAAGGTCGGCGGCCAGCTTCGTGAGTTCGATCACCAGGTTGTTCAACACCGGGTCATCGATCCCCGAGGAGGATGGCGCAGGAACGTTGCGCATGTCGGAGGAGGAGCGGATCTTCTCCAACACCGAGGCGCAGTAATTGCGCCTCCGGATGATCAGCGAACGTTCATCTTCCAAGCGGCTTCGGTCCTGGTACAGGGCATCCGAACTGGTGGCCGCGCTGATCATGGAGTTGCTCGATCCACGGAAATCCTGCATGCTGCTCTCCACCTTCTGCAAAGAATCCGCGACCGTACCGATCTGGGCATCGATGAAGGCGATGGTCTTCTTCCCCTTCTTCTGTTGTTTGTCCAACTCGGATTCGATGTACGTATCCATCATCTTGTCGAGAAAGGCCTTGCCCTTCTCGACCACCTCGACCTGGAGCGAGAGGTTCACGATGTTGCTCTCTTTGCTCAACTGTGTCGCAATGACACTGTTCCGGTAGCTGGTCACCAGGTCCTCAAGACTGTTCAGGATGAAGTAGTAGTCGGAATTCTTCTCATACACACGGTCCTCGGGAAAGTCGATCTTGAAACTGAGGTGGTCCCCTATGAAGGTGGAATCGAACGGCGTGGTCTGGTCGATCTCGTACTTGGGCATCGACTCCGGCAACACCTCCTGGGTCTGGACGTTGTACAACCGCACGTTCTCCCCCTTTGCCCATACCCTGTATGTCTTGGCTGCACGGTCCACGGAGATATGCACCGGGATGTCGATCACCTGCACGGCTACGCTATCCAGCTTAACGATGAAGGGGGGATAGTTGTACCGTTCCTGTGTTTTGAACAGCTTGGTCTCGTAATAGGTGATGCCAAAGCCCAAACGTTGCAGGGTGCTGGTGACGATCTTGTGCGAGGTGAGCAGAGCGATCTTGTCCTCAAGCTCGGTCGCATTCCCCAGGTAGGAAGTGCCCTTGATGAATTCGGAATTGTCACTGAAGCCGCTACGTTTCTTCTCTCCCAGCAGCATCACGGATTCTACGACGAACTGCTTCGGCGTGGTCATCAAATAAGCCAGTCCGAGAGCCCCGAAAATGGGGATCGTGATCATGAACCACCACCATTTCCCGGTGATCTTGCGGGTGATCGCCCGCAGGTCGATCGTGTCGTTCGAGGTCGAAGCGGCCATCAGTTGTTGGTGTTCTGGACCACGGAGAACAGGACGGCAGCGACGCTCAATGCGCTGAGTATGATCGAGAACAACTCAAGGTTCATGCGCCCGGGGCGTGCTTTCAACACGGGTACATAGACGATATCGTTGGGCAGGAGGTAATAGTACTCGGAACTAAGCACTTTGGTGTCCGACATATCGACGTACAACGCCTGGACTCCACGCTCGCTCTGACGCATCAAGGTGACGTGCGACTTGTCTGCATATTCGTCCGGGCCGCCTGCCATGGCCAAGGCATCGAGAATGGTGATCTGGTTGTTGTACACGATATAAGCCCCTGGGCGGCCGACCCCACCCAGAATGCTCACGCGCCAGTTCACCATCTTCAGTATGACCGTGGCGTTGTTGAAGTACTCATTGATCTTGCGCTGGACCAATTCCTGGGCCTCACCGACGGTTAGGCCTTGCACCTTGATCTTGCCTACCGTGGGAAGCTGCACCTGCCCGTTCTTGTCCACCGAGTAGCCGTTCACGAACAAGGCGGCATCGCTCAGGTTCTGCGTGGAACCCTGCTGTTCAACGTTGAAGAACTTGGCGGTGGCATCGTCCAGACCCATGACACGGATGGACAGCACATCGTTGACCTGCACCCGATACTCGAACTTCCGGTTCTCGAAAAGCTTGCTGGACCCATTGCTCAATGACGGATCGTTCAGGTAGTTCACCGTTTTGCGACCCACACACCCCCCCAACAACAGCACAAGGCAAAGACCGATGATACCAGCGTTCGGTAAGCGCATCCGTTCCGATTTATGGTCAACAGTATCCGATGCGGCCCGTCCCGATCATCGCGTTGGAAGAGGCCGCGAATTGTCCGCCTTGGATACCTGCTGACAAGGCCAAAGATACGTGGGAGGCCTTGTCCCGGTTACACCCGGGGTAAAAGCCCCCGGGCCAGCCTTGCGGACGGCATTCCGGGGCGATCCCACGAGGTGGGGGCACGCACATCCGTCGGGTGATCCAGCACAAGTGGCGCTGTCTCGAGGTCGTACAACGAAAAAGCCCTCGTTCAGGATCGAGGCTCTTCGTTGGTGGCACACAGAAAATGTCGCGGATACGAACAGCTCCATCCAGCAGTACTGCCCTCCGGGTACAAGTAAAAAAGGCCCCGGCGCATGCCGGGGCCTTCCTGTAGCCCGTAGGGGGCTGGAGGAGGCTTTCTGCTCGAACACTCTCGAATGATCCCGAACAGAACTGCCACTTGTGAATAGTGACGTCGCGAACAGATCCTCCTCCTCTCGCCGACCTGGCCGGAAGTGTCATGTTCGACAAATTCCGACCAATAATCTGCCCAAGTCCCTACCCTACCGCTTCACATATGAGTAAGGCCGCCTCGGCGATAATCAGCTCTTGCCACGCCCGAAAAACCGGTCTTAGGAATCCACGAATAAAAGACCCGAAACGAGCTCTGGAAGGAAAGAGATCACGCGGAACTTAATTATGTAAACCACTGTCCACGAGGGTTGTAATAAGAATTTTGATGTTTTCTACTATTAAGATTTATCATAATCTGCTCATAATCAGTCCAATAGTTGCATTATGCTGGTTTGCAGAGCATTTTCCACTCATTGTACACTTGCACCCCGTTCATAGCCATCCAATATCACTCCAGTGTGTGCAAAGGCTAAAATGAGGGGCTTGCTGCTTGGCTGAAGCAGAAATTCTTATGAGCTTGTACATGGCTCAGTGAAGGTTGGTACCCGCCGGGGACTTGCCCACCGAACGTCCGCTAGAATGATGAAACCGATGACCCACGAAGAACTACGCGTTGCATACCAAGCATCCATACGAGAACTCCTTGAATGGATATCAGAACACATGAAGTCCGATGGCGATACCTATGGGCGAGGCTCAGTGCACTTCCTGAGCAATGGTCGGTTGGTACTCGGGGTCCCTGGCTTTGACGAATACGAGTACGAGCGGGTACTGTACTTGTGGCCGGAACCGAAAGGGTGGGTTCACACCTATGAAGGACTCACCCTTTGGGTCTCACATCTTCAGGACTTCTACGACGAGGAAAGCAACTCCCTGCTCTTGCACACGAGCATCGGACGCGCACTTAATGCCCTGGATGGAGGATCGTGCCTGACCGAACTGCGGCAATATCAAACTCGACTCAACGCAATCCGAGCCGTCAAGGCTGCACAGTTGGTCATCAACAACATGCCCGAGCACCTGAGACCTGTGACCGAGCTTGTTGTACAAGTGTATGAGAATGGGAACGTTGTGCTGAACATCTACCCATCAGCAGAAGCAAGTAGGGAGCTGCAGCATGAAGTATTGCAGAGCCGCCCGAATCATAAGCTGGTCTTTGGGACATACGGACAAGAACTGCTGCGCACAGTGACACTTGGAGGCCAACATGACCAGTGGACTCGCCGCGATTGGGCGAGTGCAGTCGGAAAAATCATGACAACAGAAGATTGACCCGATCAATGAAATCACATCTCCCTCTTCTCAATTCGCCTCATGATGGCGGGAATCCCCACAAGAGCTCTTCTCCTAAGGTTAGAGGGGGTGCTCTTCCCTTGAACAACATGACATACAACAAGAACTACCAGGCAGATTCGATCCGCATCAGCCACAAACAGGTCGGCGAACACGGCTACCTCTTTCTGCACTTCAACTATGGCTACCTCGGATCGCGATGGGATGTCGAGCACGGAATCTACATTGAACACTACCGGCCCTTCCTGTGTTCGACGGGTGTCCCGCTTCAACAGAAGTACTGGACCAAACATGGACTGAGTGAGGACTTCCGTAAGGATCATGGCAGTCGACGATATGCCGAGATCCTTGGCCGTCTTGAGACTCAGAAGAAGAAAGTGTTCAAGGCCTACGAGACTCTTACAGCGGAGCTAGGTAAAAAGCCTTCTCCCGAGCAGTTACGCGATCACCTGAGTGGCAAGGCCGAGAAAGCCAGCTCTCGGATGCCGCTTGCTCAGTACATCGACACACTTGCGGCGTCCAAGAAGGTTCGAGACCAGCGGACAAAGCTCAAGTACAAAACCCTGGCAACCTACATCAGGGCGCTGGAGGCAAGTCGAGAAGAGAACGCCGAATTCCAGTCAATGTGTGAGGGTGGACGTGGAGTTGTTACCGTATCAGGTTTTAGCCTGAAAGACTGGAACGACCTACAGCTCTTCGTACAAGAATCGGCAACAGAGATTCCCCGCACGTTCAAGAAAGCGAAAAGCGCCCGTCTCTTTACGTTCGACGGTGAAGGATTCTATTCCGAAGCCACCCTTCACAAGCTTCAGTCCAACCTGTTGGCGGTGTTGCGGCGCGCCAAAAAGGACCCGGCCCTTGGGGCCCAAATCGACCTCGACACGCTGGAGAAAATCTCGGCTCAAAGTACGCGGAAGGTCAGTCTAAATCCAGAAGAAATTGGGACCGTCCTGGAACGTGGCTTCACCTGCCCTTTAGCGCATCTCGTCAATGCCAGAAAGCTCATGATCCTCCAGCTCTTCAGCGGTGTCAGGGTCAGTGACCTCTCAAAAATCCTGGACAATCCAATCCGTGAAGTACGCGGCAGGAGAACCACGTTCAAGGCCATCTACTTATTCACGAAGAAAACGGGGGAAGCGATCTGCCTTCCCCTCTTGCAGCCCATGCTAGATGTGCTCCTCAGCAACGAGAGACCGCATATGATAGCTGTCACAAACCTTAACCTCTATTACAAAGAGGTTGCACGCGACATCGGCCTAACCCGCATCATCCATCGAGTAGAACGAAAGGCGAACGCAGTGAGGGTGGACCATCAAGATGAACTGCATTCCGTCTTTCGATCTCATGACTGTAGGCGCTCATTCTTCGGCCTACTTACAGGATACCTCTTTGTATCCCGCCTTCTTGCCACACAGGTCACTGGCCATCGGCTCAGCCGCGCTCAAGGTGAAGATGAAGGCTACTTCAACCTCAGCCCAGAGCACAAGGCCGAGAGCCTACTGGCCCAGATCTATCTCGCAGAAGAGAATCTTCCATTCGATGTCGTCCCGAAGGATTTCGTCCGGCAATGGGAAAGCTCGAAAAGCCAGGGACGTCGAATTCAAAGTGGTCTTGGCTGGCTCCGCTGATCGCGTTCTCCGATCAGGGGTGGGTCTCTTGTCTGTGAACATCATCGAACGTTCATGAAGCACGCCCTCACGATTATACAAAGGAGAATGGAGGGGCTTCAGGGCGAAGAGCGCGAAGTGGCCGATGAGATCATCCTGTTCGCGGTCCGTCAGATCGATGTGCTCAGAGAGCAGCGGAAACTGCGACTGGAGCTTGATAACCTACGATCAGAGATAAAGGCAGACCGATCACACAAACTCGGACTGACCGATAAACGAGATGATGAATGGCTCACCTCCGGTCAAGTCATGGAAGTGCTTGGTCATGAACGGACCTACTTATGGGAGCTCGGGCAGGTCGGGCTGCTAAAGCCCTATGAAAAGAGAGGGAATGTCAATCGTTACCGTGTACGCGACTTACGCCGTTTCCTGGCCATCGATGCTCAGCTTCTAGGGCGCACGCTGAACGAATGGAGGGCGAAAAACAAGGGAAAAATGCTCTAGCGCAACCAAGCGAGAGAGATTTTTTCACCATCTGCTACCGACTTCATTTCCAACACCTTAACAACCCATTGGGGATGGTAAGGCGGGTAGGCCATTTTGTTTTCGCTGACCTATGGGTTTATGATTCTTCAAGGCAGGGACGGGTGATACCGCCAGTAGTCTTCGTGTGTCCAGTAACAAACCAACCATGCAGCGTGAAAGAGATTGACCGAGGAACAGTAAGGGATCTGGGTGGGCTCTTGGTCAACGGAGGTCATCTGATCACTGTGAATCCATGTAGTGACGCAGGGGCAGATGAGGTATGTGACGGCGTTTTGAGATTCGCGTCAGGCATAGCTCATGACGGCGTTATTGTAGTTGAGCGGATGCAGTCAAGGGGCGATGCTCTGATCGATCGACCACATGTGCACTGGGCCATTTCCGAAGGCGAAGCGGACGTTGACAGTATCGTAGATCGGCTTCGATCGAATGGGCTGGATGTACATATCACGCCAATCTGGGGTGCAGATGGTCTGTTCTACTATCTCGGCAAGGATCCCCACGCCCGTTGCTACCTCACGAAGATGGAGCATACCAGAGCATCAGCGATGCCGGTCGCCTTTGGGAGGCGTGAGGCGAGCGGCCAAATCATGCCAACCAAGACCGAGAAGTTCGAGGGCGAGACCGTGAGGGATACCCATCCCTTATCTGTTGTCCCTCCAATTCCGCTGCCACAGCACATCGAAACCGAATCGGCAGTTGCCCCGTCGGAACCATTGAAAGGACCGCTGTGCCATGGTGGCGTGGACGGTATGTGTCGAGCACCTTAGCTGAGTTTTCAAAGGCTCGTGCTGTGGTTGCCTAATAATGGGGGCCATTCACTCCCACCGCCACATGTACCTGAACGACCCTTTTCGACCTCGGCCCTTCGGCATCTCGCTCGCTTTCACTCCTTCTCACGGCGGCCATATATCCGACCTGCGACGGGGCATCCGAATGTTCCTCATGCGCTATTACCACTCGGAGGCTGCGTTGATGATGAGTATAAGTGCCACATATAACTACGTGTTCTCACGTGATCGAAAGGAACGGTGTATTGTACTTACCATCGACGCTCCGCATTCAGAGGGTCTCCTGTTGGACATTTACGCCCGACTCTATCAGCAAGGTGGTCGAATCCGCGCGCCGCTGACATGCTACGAAGTGTCCATTCAAGGAAACGTTGACATCCAACGATTGCACGCGCTGACTGCGCACTATTTTCGGATGAGCGCTCTATTCCAGCGCCACATCGGGTGTGAGGGGGGACGATTTCTGCTCAACTGACTCGATGGTCGCGAGAGAAATTGTTTCGAGGCTGCAGTTATTCTGAGCCATCTTTCCAGCCAAAATCAGCTCTCCAAGTTGCGCACACTGGCTTCATGGCCATATTACATGCAGATGAATCGTGGGCCATCGACTGATCGCATCTAGGATTCCAACGTACTTCCTCATCGGGGATGGCAACGCTGATATGTATTCGTCTCTTTGTGACGTCCAAGGAGTCGCTCATGCAACGCCTTCATGCCATACTGATGTCGGTATTGTTGGTCACCATGACCGCATTGCCAACGTTTTGGCGCATGGACTGTTACACTTCCGGTCGGACAAGCCTAGCCTGGGGAAGTATCGAAGCGTGTTGTCACGATGAGATTCCGGCGGATGTTCCGATAGTTGAGTCCCATTGCTGCTCCTATCAGCATGTAGGAGCTGACATATCCGAACAGATCGCCTCGGAGCGGATACAAATACCGCTAGCAGTGTTCGTGTCGTTGGGAACGTTGCCACTGGAACGGTCCCAGCCTATTCTTCCCACGCAAAGGGCTAGGATCGGTGAACGTCCGCCACCAAAGGTGGACCGAACCATCGCTTTCAGGCGCTTACTCGTGTAGATCGGACGGTTTGAACGTGCTTGGTTGCTGCTTCATGTGGCACCGAGGTTTTCGTCCATCCATTCACCCGGTCTAAGACATGAGATCTGCTCTTCCGTTCCTGGTCATTTTGTTGTTCGTGCGCTCATTGCATAGCGGTGCACAGACCATGTTGCCCATTCCGCCAATGCTACTGGGCTCGACCATCGACCTCCAGCTCCAAGAAGGCACATGGGAGTTCCACCCCGGCGAGATCGTCGATACCTATGGGTACAACGGCGACCTGTTGGGACCGACTATCCTGCTCGAACAAGGTCAACAAGTCACGCTCAACGTGACGAATACGTTGCCGGACCTGACCACCACGCATTGGCACGGGTTGCACGTAGCTCCTGAACATGATGGTGGGCCGCATTCCATGATCATGCCGGGGACCACCTGGAGCCCCTCGTTCACTGTACTGGACAAAGCAGCCACCTACTGGTACCACCCGCATGCCCACGGCCTCACGGATTATCAGGTGACCAAAGGCGCGGCAGGCATGATCATCGTGCGCGATGCCGAAGAAGGAGCACTAGACCTACCGCGCACCTATGGTGTGGACGACATTCCGCTGATCCTGCAGACCAAGCCGATCATGGATGGACAGATCATGTTGCATACTGGTCTGGATACCGTTGTCGTCACGAACGGGGTGCGCCAAGCTGAGATAACGCTACCCGCTCAAGTGGTTCGGCTGCGTTGCTTGAATGGCTCCAACGAGCGCACCTTTCTGCTCGGATTCAGCAACGGAATGACCTTCAATACCATCGCTACGGATGGTGGGCTGCTTGCCGCACCTATTCCACTTACGCGACAGTTCCTGACCAATGGCGAACGCGTCGAGGTGCTGATCGACCTGTCAGGTATGGAAGGCCAAGTGTTCGATCTGATAAGCTTCGGGAGCGAGTTACCGAACGGGGTGATGGGATCGGCGGATGTGAGTTTGATGGGCGTGACGCCTGATGCCTACTATGAGAATGACCTGAACGGCGCCGACTTCCGCTTACTGCGGATCACCGTGGGGTCGCCAACGACAGACCCCGTCATCGACATCCCCTCAACCTTGGCGAACCTTGTCCCTTATCAGGAAGTCGATGCTACCGTGACACGGGACTTCGTGTTCGCTCCCGAAGTGATGAGCCCTGTTGGCATGGTTGAGGGGCCGATGACCATCAATGATGCATTGTTCGACATGGACGTGATCAACGAAACGATCACGCTGGGCACAACGGAGATCTGGACATTCACCAACAATACCGCCGTTGGCCACCCCTTCCACATCCACGACATCCAATTCCATGTGCTGGACCGGGATGGCCTCCCAGTGCCATCCCAAGAACAAGGGCGAAAGGATGTGGTATTCGTTCCCCCGAACAGCACCGTGCGGGTGATCACCCGCTTCGACGACTTCGCTGACCCGGAGATGCCGTACATGTACCATTGCCACATCCTCATGCACGAGGACGAAGGCATGATGGGCCAGTTTCTTGTGGTGGACCCGAATGCCGTGGCCGAACCTGCGGGGCTTAACAACGCACTGACGGTATGGCCAAACCCGAGTACGGCCGGTATCATCCTCCTGCGGGCGACAGAAACCGAAGGCCTCGCCGAGGTAATAGTCATCGATGCTACAGGACGCACGGCTGCACGATCGCTACTGAACCTTACCCAGGAAGGCACTTCGATGGACCTCAGTGCATTGGAAAGCGGCCTGTATGCGCTACAACTCCACACGCGTCATGGGCAGACGCGCTCGTACCACGCCCGGATAAACCTTCAGCACTGAACGAACTAAAACACCCACGCCGGGGCACGGCGGAACACCATGAAAACATTTACGATCCTTCCCATTGCCCTCTTCTTGGCTTCCAGTCTCAATGCGCAGACCACTGCGCTCGACTTCACTGCCAACGATTGCGACGGCATGTCCCACAACCTTTTCTCGGAACTGGAAGCCGGGAATGCGGTGATCATCGAGCTGGTCATGATGGGTTGTCAGCCGTGTGTTGATGCGGGCAACAGCATCAAGACCAATGTGATCCCCAATACAAGCGACCCGTCTCGCGTGAAGTTTTACAGCATCGGGTTCACCAATAGCATTACCTGCACGCAGATGAACAACTGGAAGACCACGAATGGTTTCACGCACACCGTCTTCGCAGGAATGAGCGCACAGACAACGCACTACGGGGGCATGGGCATGCCTACGATCGCCATAATCGGCGGTCCCGACCATGCTGTGTTCTATGCTGAACAGGGGCATAGCGCCAGTGATAACCCCACTATCATCGCAGCGATAGACGAGGCGCTGAATGCTGGCGTCGGCCTGAATGAACGGTCGATGACCCAGATCACCGTCAGTCCAAATCCTGCGCACGAGATCATCACTGTAAGCGGAGGGGCATGGACCACAGCAGCCGTTCTGGATACTCAGGGTCGTGAGGTCTTTGTGGATGCATTGCGTGGAGGACGTTTGGATATCGGCGAACTGCCCGCAGGCGTCTATTTGATGCGCTTGACCGACAACAACGGTGGAATTGGTAACGCACGCTTCGAGAAACGCTAAAGCACCGAGCGCCTTCGATCAGCAAACGCTGCTTGAGGTTGGTGAAAGGGGGAGGCTACCTGCCTGGGGCCTCCCCTGATCACCTTGAAAGATTCCCAACCACAACGCCTTGTCATGCAAGGGAAGACGATCCACATACGCAACATGGTCTGTGACCGATGCACCTCTGCCGTCAGTGGTCTCTTGACCGGCTCAGGTCTCCAATATGTGTCGATCATGCTCGGCCAGGTAGTTCTTCGGCGCCCGCTGCGGACCCGAGAACGCGCGGAACTGGAGCAAGGCCTGAAACGGCTGGGCTTCGAGTTGATCGAAAGCAAACAAGCCCGTATGGTAGAGAGTATCAAAAGCGTTCTCCGGGAACATGTTCGCTTAAGCGCACTTACGCGACCCAATAGCAAGCTGAGTGTGTGGTTGGCCAGCGCCATGAATATGGAGTATTCCGGCCTGAGCAAGTTGTTCTCAGAGGTTGAAGGGACTACCATAGAACGCTACCACAACCTACTGCGCATTGAGCGTGCAAAGGAGCTATTGGTATATGATGAATTGAGCGTTGCTCAGATCGCGGATGAACTCGGTTATAGTAGCGTTCAGCACTTGAGCAACCAGTTCGCACAATTCGTAGGCCATAGCCCTACGCACTTCAAGCGCATTGGTGCGGAACGACGGAAAGCCATCGACAAGGTGAATGGAGTGCGATGACCCAAGGTGTAACACATATCCATGATCCTGTAACAACCTCGGCACGGGCTGTCCGGAGCTTTGTCCCCACAAACACGGACCAAGCCATGAGCACCCCCAGCCTCACCCTGCCGATCCTTGACATGAACAGCCCCCACTGCGCCACGCGTGTGCTGAGGGCCTTGCAGCAGGCCGACGGCATCAGTACCGCAGAAGTGGACCTCGCCACCCATAGCGCCACCATCACAAGCGCAGCCTTGCCGCAAGCCGTGCGCTACGCCGTTGCGGCCGTGCGCGAAGCCGGTTACCAAGTGGCCACGGAGCAACGCACATTCAATACCACGGGCATTACATGCAGCGGCTGCGCCAAGAGCGCGGGCATCATCCTAGGGCGCATACCCGGCGTGGTGAGCACTGCCGTTGACCAGCCCAACGCGACCGCCACCGTTGAGGTGGTCAAGGGTGCTGTGGACCTGGATACCATGCTCGCTGCGTTGAAGCCTGCGGGCTACGCGCTAATTCCGCAAGCCGCCTGAGCCATGGCCGCCGAAAGCACCACCCTCCTGTTGCCCGTGGAGAACATGGACAGCGAGCATTGCGCGCTGATCGTGGACAAGGCAGTGGGCGCCGTGCCGGAAGTGAAGGAGCACCATGTGGAACTGAACAACCGCCGCGCCGTGATCACCAGCGACAAGCCGGTGGAGGCCGTGCAACATGCGGTGCAGGCCATCAAGGACAACGGCTATGATGTGCCCACCGTGAAGCGCACCTTCCCGGTGACAGGCATGACCTGCGCCAGTTGCGTGGCTAGCGTGGAGAGCATGCTTCTGGCACAGCCCGGCGTGCTGAAAGCCGGAGTGAACCTTGCAACCAACACGGTGCAAGTCACCTATGTGCCCGGTGTGATCGATGAGCGCCGCATGAAGGCCGTGGTGCAGAGCATCGGTTACGACCTGATGGTGACCGAAGAGCACGAGGCCACCGCCGACCTGGAAGCCATCCAACGCGAGCGCATGCGCAGCCTGAAGCAACGGCTCGTGGCATCCATCGCCTTGAGCATACCGCTTGTGATCATCGGCATGGTACTGATGCACGAGCCATGGGCCAATCTCGCGATGTGGGCCTTGAGCACGCCGGTAGTGCTCGTCTTCGGCCGCCAGTTCTTCATCAACGCCTGGAAGCAAGCGAAGCACCGCAGCGCGAATATGGATACGCTGGTGGCGCTCAGCACCGGCGTGGCTTATGTCTTCAGCGTTTTCAACACGGCCTACCCTTCGTTCTGGACCGATCGCGGGCTGATGCCGCATGTGTACTTCGAGGCGGCGGCGGTGGTCATCACCTTCATCCTGCTCGGCAAATTCCTGGAAGAACGCGCCAAGGCCGGTACAAGCAGCGCGATCAAGAAGTTGATGGGGCTGCGGCCGAACACCGTGATGCGCGAAGCGGCCGATGGCACCACGCAACAAGTGCCCATCGCGGACGTGAACGTGGACGACATCCTGGTGGTGCGTCCCGGTGAGAGCATCGCCGTGGATGGCGAGGTGATCGGCGGCGAGAGCTATGTGGACGAAAGCATGATCAGCGGTGAGCCCGTGCCCGTGGCGAAGGCCGCTGGCGCGTTGCTGCTCGCGGGCACGATCAACCAGAAAGGGAGTTTGCGCATGCGCGCGCAGAAAGTGGGCGGGGCAACGCTCCTCGCTCAGATCGTGCGCACAGTGCAAGAGGCGCAGGGCAGCAAGGCACCGGTGCAACAAATGGTCGACAAGGTGGCGGCCGTCTTCGTGCCAGTGGTCATCGGTGTCGCGATGCTAAGCGCGATCGTGTGGTGGATCTTCGGCGGCGAACACGCCTTCACGCAAGGCTTGCTCGCACTGGTCACCGTTCTTGTGATCGCCTGCCCGTGCGCATTGGGCCTGGCCACGCCCACCGCCATCATGGCGGGCATGGGCAAGGGTGCGGAGAACGGCATTCTCATCAAGGATGCGGAAAGCCTGGAGCGCGCTCGGAAGATCACTGCCATCGTGCTGGACAAGACCGGCACGATCACCGAAGGCAAACCGGAGGTGGTGGAAGCCATCGGCTTGGAAGACAGTGATGCCGCCGCTGCCCTGTTGGCCATCGAGTCCCGTTCGGAGCATCCGTTGGCGGAGGCGGTTGCCGGATACCTGCACTCCAAGGGCGTGCATCGCGCGCCGGATGCAACCGCGTTCGAGAGCATGACCGGCAAAGGCGTCACGGCACGCATAAACGCCGACACATGGTTGGTGGGCAACCGCCGCTTGATGGAGGAGAACAATGTGAGCATCGGCAATGAATGGCGCGAGCACGAGAAACGCTGGCAGGAGGAGGCGCGGACCCTGGTGTGGCTGGCTGATGGCAAGCAAGTCCGCGCCGCAGTGGCCATTGCGGACCGAATAAAGCCGAGCGCAACGGAAGCCATCGCCCGCTTGAAGAAGGCAGGCATCAAGGTGTTCATGCAGACCGGCGACTCGCGGCGCACGGCACAAGCCGTCGCCAAGACCGTGGGCATCGATGACTTCCGCAGCGAAGTGTTGCCGAAGGACAAGAGCGCCTTCGTGGTGGGCCTGCAACAGCAAGGCCATGTAGTGGCCATGGTGGGCGATGGCATCAACGATAGCGAAGCCTTGGCCAAGGCCGATGTGAGCATCGCCATGGGCAAGGGCAGCGACATCGCCATGGACGTGGCGCGGATGACCTTGATCAGCACAGATCTGAATGCCATCCCGCGCGCCATCATGCTCTCGCGCAAGACCGTTGCGCTTATCCGTCAGAACCTGTTCTGGGCCTTCGTTTACAATGTGCTCGGCATCCCCATTGCTGCGGGGGTGCTCTACCCGATCAATGGCTTTCTGCTGGACCCCATGATCGCAGGTGCGGCCATGGCCCTAAGCAGCGTCAGCGTGGTGAGCAATAGCGTGCGCCTGCGCTGGGCGCGATTGAACAACTGAAAACAACCAATGACCATGATAGCCAGAACCGTTCCGTTCGCAATGAGCAGCGCGCTCGTGCTCCTCTCCTGCTCCGGCGTTAAGAACGCCCGCACCGAGACCGTACGCATCAACGGCAACTGCGGCATGTGCGAAGCCACTATAGAAGAGGCGGGCCTGCAGAAGGGCCTCAGCGAAGTGGATTGGGGCAAGGCGAGCCGCGACGCCGTGATCACCTACGACAGCACGCGCACTACTGCCGATGCCGTGCTACGCCGTATCGCCGAAGCGGGCTACGACAACCAGTCCTACCTCGCGCCAGATGCCGTGTACGACAAGTTGCCTATGTGCTGCCACTATGAGCGCACGGGCAAGCGTATTTCCGTGAACCCCGATCCCGATCATAAGGGCGGTTCGCACGCGCACAACCACACCGCCATGGACACAACGATCGCGACCCACGGGCACAGTGCGGATCATCAGCACGGCACGTCCGATAGCACGGCACAAACACCTGCGCAAAGCGCGGAGACCTTCGCTGAAGTGTTCAAACACTACTTCGCGCTGAAGGATGCACTGATCGCAGGGGACAAGAGCAAGGCGAAGGAGCATGCGAGTGCGCTGGACGGCGCAATGCACAGCGTGGGTGCCGAAGGCCTGCGCGCCGATCAACAAACCATGTGGGCCGAGGTGATGACCGCCATAATGCCGCACTTACACCCCTTGAGCGAGACCACAGACCTGGCGAAGCAGCGCGAGCTCTTCGCAAAACTCACAGCACCCATGGCGCAACTGGCCAAGGCCGCTCCGCAAGCACAGACCATCTACCTGGACCATTGCCCCATGTTCGCTGGCGGCAGCGACTGGCTCAGCACATACAAAGAGATCAAGAATCCGTTCTATGGCAATGCAATGCTCACCTGCGGCAGCGTGAAGGAGACCCTTCAAGATCATTGACCACCTGCCAACCCCGATTCCCAATGAACCTCATGAATAAGAAGAGCATCCTCTCCTCCCTTATACTCCTAATGGGTGCCACAGTCTTGGCTAACAATGGCAACAAGGGAAAGAAGTCGGAGACCGTGAACATCAAAAGCAGCACGGTGTGCGGCATGTGCGAAACTGCTATCGAGAGCAACCTGATCTACGAGAACGGTGTACAGAAGGTCGATGTGGACCTCGCGACTTCCACGGTGGTGGTTACCTACAACCCACGCAAGACGGATGCTGCTAAACTGCGCACGGCCATCACCAAGCTAGGCTATGCAGCGGATGAACTACCGGCCGATACTGCGGCCTTCGCCAAGCTGCCGGGTTGCTGCCAGAAAAGCGGGTGCGGAATGCCCGCACATCACTGAGTTCCATGGCCAGCAATTGGAAGGTGTTCGGTCTGTGGGCCGGATTCATAGCAGCGTGCCCTTCGTGGGCGCAGGATCATCATCGTGCACTCGGCACCTCGGCGCCACCGGGAAGGTATGTCCCCAAGACCACGCGCTACGACCTGGCGATCACCGACACCATTGTGAGCCCCAACGGCAAGCAGCGCAAAGCCTTCGCCGTGAACGGCCAGATGCCCATGCCGACACTCACCTTCACCGAGGGCGACACGGCCATGATCGTGGTACGCAACACGATGGAGAAGGAGGAAACCAGCTTGCATTGGCACGGTATCATCCTACCCTACCACTACGATGGCGTGCCATACCTCACCACAGCGCCGATCAAGGCCGGTGAAACACAGGTGTACAAGTTCCCACTGGTGCAGAGCGGGACCTACTGGTACCACTCGCATACCGGCACCCAGGAACAGAACGGCATGTACGGGGCGCTCATCATTCACAGACGCGTTGAACCCCTCGTTTCAGAGCAAGTGCTGGTCCTCAGCGAGTGGACCGACATGAAACCGAAGGAAGTGCACCGTCGCTTGCACGCCGCTAACGACTGGAGTGCGATCAAGAAGCACGGCGTTCGGCCAGGTACAGTGCAGAGCTACAGTGATGCCATCAGAGAAGGGTCGGTGGGCGTAAAACTGCTGAACGAGTGGAAGCGCATGAATGCGATGGACGTTAGTGATGTCTACTATGACGTGCTCTTCAGCAACGGCAAGGTGGAGGACCATGCCCCACAGCTCAAGGGCGGCGACCAGGTGCGGGTGCGGCTCATCAATGCAGGGGCCAGCAGCTATTTCTGGATCAGTTACGCGGGAGGCAAGATGTTGGTCGTGGCATCGGACGGCATCGATGTGGAACCGGTAGAGGTGGATCGCTTCATCATGGGCGTGGCCGAGACCTACGACATCATCGTGACCCTGCCTGCCGACAGTACGAGCTACGAACTGCTCGCCACCAGCGAGGACCGGGTGCGCTCAACGTCGCTTTGGCTGGGCACCGGCATCAAGCAACTGGCTGCACCGCTGCAACCCCTGAAGTACTTCGAGGGGATGCGCATGATGAACGGCATGATGAAAATGAACGGTGACCTAGACGACATGGGCATGAACATGAGTCTTCAGCAGATGGACATGAACGTGGTGATGTACCCGGAGATCACCGGCCCTGCGGAACAGAAGGGAATGAATGGCACGGACCATAGCTCACATAGCGGTGATCAGTACAACAGCAACGCGCTATCGAGCATCACCACGCTCAACTACGCCATGCTACGCTCACCGGTGAGCACCACCCTACCGCCGGGTCCGGTGAAGGAGATGCGCTTCGAGCTAACGGGCAACATGAACCGCTACTTGTGGACACTGGACAACAAGACGGTGAGCGAGACAGACCGCATCCTCGTTCGAAAGGGCGAGAACGTCCGCATCATCCTGCACAACAACAGCATGATGCGGCACCCGATGCATCTGCATGGTCATTTCTTCCGTGTGGTGAATGGCCAAGGCGACCACGCCCCTCTAAAGAACGTGTTAGACATCATGCCGATGGAAACCGACACAATCGAGTTCGCTGCCACCGAAGAGGGTGATTGGTTCTTCCACTGCCACATTCTTTATCACATGATGAGCGGCATGGGCCGCGTGTTCACAAACCCGGCATCGAAACCGAACCCCGTGTTGCCGGACGCGCGACAGGCAGAGCGCCACTTCCTTCGAGAAGACAAGGCTTGGCATCCGATGATCGAGAATGACTTCGCCAGCAATGGACTGGACGGTGAAGCCATGTTGATGAACAAACGCTGGGCATTGGAAGCCGAGTGGCGGCTGGGCTACAACGCCATGCACGGCCAAGAAGTGGAGGCCCACTTCGGCCGCTATCTAGGCAAGATGCAATGGCTGTTCCCTAACATCGGTCTGGACTGGCGCGCGCGTGAAGGTCATGAAGTCGAGCCACCTGCTGACAACCTATTTTCCCAACGCAACACCAAGAACGGTCGACACGTAGGGCACATTGGCCTGCAATACGTGCTGCCTATGCTATTCTTGCTTGATACCCGCATTGACACCGAGGGTCGGTTGCGTGCTCAATTGATGCGCGAGGACATTCCTGTGAGCCCCCGCATCCGCCTTGACTTGATGGGCAACTCGGACCTGGAGTACATGGCCGCGCTGCGCTATGTGTTGGACAAGTCGTGGGCCCTGCGGACCCACTACGACAGCGATATGGGCTTTGGTGTGGGGCTGAGCGTAACATATTGACATCCATGAAGAAGTCGGCATGATTACGGCACTTTCCATCCTGCTCAACTATGTTGGGTACTTGCCCAGCTCAGCTCCTCGGAAAGGGGTCAGGCGTCCAAGCTGATTACAACTTCCATCCCGGGCCTTCGTTCAACAATCTACTTTTGCACCGCATGCGGTTCTCATTTGCCCTCGTCCTGGCCCTCTACGCCTTCAGTGCGTTAGAGGTACATGAGTGGTTGCATGTACCGAGTGCGGTTGCTCATTTTCTGGAACAGCACACCGGTGAAGAGTTCCATGACCTTTTCCATGACGAGCATGGCCCCACTCAGCAACACGATGACCATGAGCACGACCCTTTCAGCGAGGACTGTCATGGTGAGTTCTGTGCGTGCAGCGGCCTGGTGGCCCTCTCTCCTGTGAATAGCTCTTTGCAGATCGGCGTGGCCGCCCTCACCACAGTCGTGGGTGCCCATGTGATCGACGTTCCACCGTGCGGATACTCCGGCAACGTGTGGAACCCTCCCAAGGCTTGAGTTAGCGCCTAAGCGCGCCCTTTTGCGCCGTGCCTTCGGGCATGACAGACCGCATTGCGGTCATTCGGCGCCTTCTCGTTCCGTCCATTTCACTCAAGCATTCCAATGATCGACAAGGTCATCCAGTTCTCCATACGCAACAAGGCCATCATCGGGCTCTTTACGCTCGTGCTGGTCCTATTCGGGGCATACTCGCTATCGCAGCTACCGATAGACGCCGTACCCGACATCACCAACAATCAGGTGCAGGTGATCACCACCACCCCTACCCTGGCTGCACAGGAGGTGGAACAGTTCGTCTCAGCGCCCATCGAGCGCGCGATGGCCAGCTTGCCCGACTTGGTGGAGATCCGCTCTATCAGTCGCTTCGGGTTAAGCCTTGTGACCATCGTCTTCGATGAAGAGGTTGACGTGTACTTCGCCCGCACCCTTGTGGACCAGCGCTTAGGAGAAGCAACGGACCTGATACCACCCGGCGTGGGTAAGCCTATGATGGCTCCCGTGAGTACGGGCCTTGGCGAAGTGTACCAGTACGTACTTCATCCGAAAGAAGGCTACGAGGGCAAGTTCAGCCCGAGCGAACTCCGCACGATCCAGGAATGGATCGTCGTACGCCAACTCCTTGGAACACCAGGCGTGGCCGAGGTGAACAGCTATGGCGGTGAGGTGAAACAATACGAAGTGAGCGTCGACCCCAAGCGCCTACAGAGCATGGGCGTAACGATCGCCGATCTGTTCGCAGCGTTGGAGTCCAACAACGAGAACACAGGCGGTGCATACATCGAGAAAAGGCCCAACAGCTACAGCATCCGTGGTGAAGGCCTCCTCCGTTCGCTTGATGACATCCGACGAGTGGTCGTTAAAACACCCGAAGGCGGTGTTCCGTTGTTTGTGGGTGATGTGGCCGAGGTGGGATACGGTGCTGCCCCTCGTTACGGTTCGCTTACACGGAATGGGAACGGAGAGGCCGTCGGGGGTGCGGTGATGATGCTCAAGGGTGCGAACAGCGCGCAAGTGGTGAAGGATATCGAGGCGCGGATACCGAACGTACAGAAGGCCTTGCCCGAAGGCCTGGTGATCGAGCCTTACCTCGTGCGGAGCGACCTCGTCGAACGTGCCATCGGTACGGTGAAGACCAACCTGATCGAGGGTGCACTGATCGTGATCTTCGTTCTCGTCCTTTTTCTCGGCAACTGGCGCGCAGGTCTGATCGTGGCCTCCGTGATCCCGTTGTGCATGCTCTTCGCCATCATCCTTATGAACGCCTTCGGGGTGAGTGGCAATCTCATGAGCCTTGGCGCCATCGACTTCGGCTTGATCGTGGATGGTGCGGTGATCATCGTGGAAGCCACGTTGCACCACCTCCACTCTCGCTTCAAAGGCCGCCGCCTGACCAAAGCGGAAATGGACCACGAAGTGTTCGTCAGCGCCAGCAAGATCCGAAGTAGCGCGGCCTTTGGTGAAATCATCATTCTCATCGTCTACATCCCCATTCTAACGCTTGT
>DEQO01000003.1 GCA_002360495.1 Flavobacteriales bacterium UBA3364 | reverse complement strand
ATGTTGCGCGGCCCGGCGGATCCGGAAGGCCACTCCGTGTTTTGGTGATCCGGATGGTCGAACGGGCGCTTTTCTGCAGGGTTCCGGGATGGCGTCGATCATTCGGGAATGAATGATCGAACAGTGCGGAAACCCTTACGTGGCAAGGGTTATAGCGCATTCCATTCGGAAGGCAATAGTTTATTCGGAAATGAAAGTTGGACCGTGCATCGGCAAGGGAGGATCCGGTGCACTGTTGGCGAACACTCCTGTGGCCCTTAAGGCTCCTTCCTGTGGACGTGCCCGCTTCCTCGGGCGATGCACCTTGGTCCATCCACGCACACCGCAGGTGGGTTCCTTTGCGGGCACATGCATCTTCGGGCGCAGCCACACGATCGGTCCTGTGCGGGCATCCGTTCCTTACCTCGACACCACCTACTCCTTCGTGGTGCGACACAGACAGCATTGGTCGCCAGCATAGGCTGCTTCACGCGCATGCACACGTTTCTCCGGGGGATGTACAGGCTGGCTTCCGTGCCATCCACCCATCGTTCGTGCGTGTATGCAGATCCCTTCGGGTGATGTTGAACGAGGCTCCTCATTCCGAATACCCTATTCAGCCTGGGTCTTCCGGAATACGCCTACAACAGCACACCTGATGAGCCCATCCTGGCCGGCGAGGGTGCCGGCATCTCGACGGGCATCGTGCGCATTGGGCATTCCTCCGTGCAGGTTTCGCCCAATCCGTTCACTTCCATCTTGAGCGTTACCATGGCCGCGAAAGAGACGGGCGTGGCCACCTGCACGGTGCGTGCCTTGACCGGCCAGTCGCTTGTTACGCGAACTTTCGCAGCCAGCAGCGTGCGTTCCTCCATCGCACTCGATCTCGGGTCGCTGGCGCCCGGGACCTACCTGCTGGAAATGCAGATCGATGGCGAGCGGGTGGTGCGCAACGTGCTGAAGGAGTAGAGGCCCTCGTGTTGCCCGCCACCACGGCGTCCGCCCTACGGCGAACGCCGCCACGCCTGTTGATCGCGGTAGCCCAAGGCTACCCAACGCGTGTGGTGTTTCGCGTAGCCTATGGCTATGCGCAGCTCGGGCATGGCCCGGTGTTCGTTGTGGATCCTATCCGGGCCTACGGTCTTACCACCATGCGTTGGGTGAAGACCGCTTCGCCCACCGAGACATGGACCAGGTAAACACCCGCACTGAGCGCACCGCCGAGATCCACGCGTTGGTGGATGCCACCGTCCTGAACGACCAGGTTGCGCGCGAACACCTGCCTGCCCGAGAGGTCCAGGATGATGACGCTCGCGTTGGCCACGTCGCTGTGCAGGTGGACCAGCGAGAGCATCACTTCGTTCCCGTTGTTCGGGTTGGGGTAGATCACCATTTCAGCAGGCTGTCCGATCGCACGCTCGGGCTCCGGGGCCAGCCCCGATGGTTCAGGAAGGATGGTAACGGTGCATACCGGCCCCCAGGCGGTGAACGGGAGAAGGCCCGTGCTGCCGCACCAGGTGGCGCCCCCGGTGTAGCTGATGCGCACATCCACGTTGTAGGTGCGGCCCACGATCAGGGGCGGATCATCTTCCCAATAGAGCGTGAGCTTGCTGCTTTTCTGCACCCGGGTGACCACCTGCCCAGAAGCTGGATGATGGAACCTGAACATGTAGCGCACGTTCCAACTGGACAACACCGATGATGTGGGCGTGGCGTAGAGCCTGCTCTTCTTCCAGAAGCGCCGTTGGACGTTGCAGCTATGGCCGGGTTCACCAGGCGCATCCAGCAGTTGGGCGGTGGAACAAGCAGGCGGCACACCCCGGCGGAAGCGGCATGCAGGCCCGAAGGACTGGTTCTCACCGGCCACACGGGGACGCACGCGCACGTTCAACAACTTGCGCGCGGGCAGCAGGGGCGCCACAGCGGCGGTCCAGCCGTTCACGCGCAAGGCGTTCACGCGAAGCGCACCGGCCGATGGCCTGCCCTCGGCCGTGCGGTGGCTCACGAAGCGGCGGTAGCTATAGGTTCCGTTGGGATCGAAGAACCAGAACTCGTAGCCGGTATCATCCGGCTGTTGGGCCTGGGGCGCACCGGGAACGAAGGCATCGGACACCGCAGCGGAAGCCTCGCAGAAGAGGAACTCGTTGGTCACCCAGTTCTCCCTGTCGCAGCTCGCGGCCTCCAGGCCGATGTCGCCGAGCGGGAGGCAGAAGCTCTCCGGTGTGCTCACCGCGCTGGTGCCGAGGTTGCGGAAGTTGTCCCTGTCGTCGATGATGCGCTGTCCGGTGCCCACCAGGGAGAGGTGGTACCCACCGCCGACGATGCCATCGCCGGCCGCATCGGTGACCACCACCTTGTAGCAGCGGTCCGCAATAAGGCAGCAGCCTGTCATGGTCTCTGCATAGTCGGGTACGCCGTTGGCGCTGCATACCACCTGATCGATGGTGAGGTCGCGGATGCTCCAGCTGATCTCGGCACCGTTGCCATCGGCATTCACTTGCATCTGCACGGCCGTTGTGCAGGCGATACCGGCGCACGCGCAATCGCCATCGAGTACGTCATTGATGGTGCCGGGGTCCAGGTCATCGCAGGTGCTGCCGGGTTCACCGGGAAGCGTGGGACAGCCATCGATGCCATCGGGTATGCCATCCTCATCGGTATCCAGCAGTTGGCCGATGCATGCGCAATCCGCCGACCAGGTATCACCCACGGTGGCATCGTCCCCATCGGAACAGGGTGTGTTCGGGAGCGCGGGGCCGCCCGGTACACCGTTGCAATCCGGCAGCAGCGGCGTACCAACGCATTGGCAACTCGCGTTCCAGGTCGCATCCGTGGCTCCGGCCAGTGTACACGGTGTACCGGGCAGGGCGGTGCCTTGTAAGGCACCGAGGCAATCCACCGGCGCACCCACGCACGTGCAATCGTCCTGCCAGGTGTCGATCACCGTCAGGGGGTTGTTGTCGTTGCACAAGGTGCCGGGTCGGTTCACGCCGTCCAGCACGCCCAGGCAATCGTAACGCTCGCCGCACTGGCAGTTGGCCGACCAGGTCTCTCCAATGGAGAGGGGGTTGCCGTCGTCACAATCGGTTCCCGGCAAAGCCGTGCCGCCGGTCACACCAAGGCAGTCGGTGGTCTGTGACACACAATTGCAATCGTCATCGAGCACGCCGGCCGTCGGCGTTCCGGGCCCATCGTCGCACGCGCTACCCACTTCCCCCGAAGCATCGTCGCAGTCATCCTCCGCATCACAGATCCCGTCGTTGTCGGAGTCCACTGCAGGCGTGCCCACGCAGGCACAACCACCTACGATGCGGTCGTCCGTTGTGCAGGGGTTGCCATCATCGCATAGCGAGCCGATGGAAGAGGACACGTTCGGATCGTTGTCGTTGCAGTCGCCGGGGTTGGGCGCCTGCTGCCAGGGTACGAGACCTTCTGCCGGATCACCGCAGACCAGGACATCGCCTCCCACGTAGGCGCCATCGCCATCGCGGTCCATGCGGTAGTTGGTCCCGCTCTGAATGGCGAAGTTGTCGTCGTCGCAATCCAGTGCATTATCCACGTAGCCCTCTTGTAGGTTGCACGCTTGTATGGACGTGGCCGCCCAGCCGTAACCATCGCCATCGCTGTCGCGGTAGATGGTGCGGGGTTCCACGCAGCCGATCACCACTTCGCCCGCGCTACCCGAACAGTCACCGAAAACATAGGTCACATTGTAGTCGCCCCCGCCAAGGCCATTGATGGTGATGTGCTCTTCCGAATCACCAGCGCTTCCGGAGAACGTGGCACCGGTCTCCCCATCGGTGAGGATGACGCTCCAGGGATCCGTCCCGTCGGGATCGCTGTAGTCGATGGAGAATTCCGCCGAGCCATCCGGCACACCGAAGGCGACCTGGCTGATGGTACCTTCCACCGTGACCGACCAGCTGCACGGTTCCGTTGCAGACTCCACATCCACAACATGTTCTTCCGTGCATCCCGCCAGGCTTAGTGTAACACGGTAGCTACCCGGAGCATTTACGTAAGCCGTCCAACTGGCGCCGCTACCATCCCACTCCACCTCGGTCCCCTCGTTGCCGGGGATGCTCACCACGCTCACCGCTATGGGGCCACAGGCGAGGGGTGGCGGTGTTCCGGTGATGGCACCGAGTCCGGCGATCAGGTTGTACGGAATGGTATTGGGCGCGCCGCCCAACGGCGGACAGGGCACTTCCTGTACCGGTACTTCCACTGGTGTACCAATGCACCCGGCCGATACCCAAGCCGTCAGTTGCTCACTCGGCGGCACGCCGCTGAAAGCGAAGGTGTCGGGGGCGATCAACACGCCAGCGACAAAGCCCCCATCATGGTCCAACCGGGCAGTGGGCGGCGTAAGGCATTGCGCATCCGGCATATCGAACCCGACCGTTACGTAGCCGGTCCCACAGATCTCTGTTGCCAGGTCAACGGTACCCAGTGCTACATCGATCTCGTCACCCGCTCCAAAGAAGGGGATCGTCACACTGAACGCTGCACACGGTTCTCCCGCTGCCATCGCTTCAATGAGATAGGTGCCGGGCGCCCTTGTGCCGAAATACTCGTAACCAGAACCGTTCCAGCTTACCGATAGGAATGTGATCTCGCCGGTCTCCTCATGGGTCAACCGCGCATTGTTGGGCGTGGGGCCACCGGTAACGATGAAAACGCCGTAGATGTAACCTGGACAGCAGGGGTTCTCCGGTGTACTGCCGGTCGGTGCTGACGAAACGCATTGGGCCTGCGCCCGATGAAGCAGGAACACGCACATGAGCAGGAGCAACGTTTGAAGCAATGACGGACGGTAGTTGCACGGCATGGTCGTTCGGTTGTTGGCACGAAAGATGTCACACTTGGCCCGACCCTGCAATACCCATAAGTCGGTACTCCCGCTGCGCGTCGCAGGATGTAGGGCAGGCTTGGTGTGTTGTGATCCACCAGGATGCCGCCTCACGGATGCCCGAACACCATGCCCGCATCGAAGGCCGCCCACATCCGGGAGTTGCCTGTGGCTACGCCACCACGCCTGCTGGTCGTGGTAGCCCAAGGCTACCCAACGCGCGCGGTGTTGCGCTTAGCCACAGGCTACGCCCAGTCGGGGTACCGTTCAGCGCAACCATTGGCGACGCGCAGTCGGGGGATGCTGACAAGGTTCGCGGTTTGGGATCCCGCTACGTCGGACCCACCTGCGCAGGCCAGCGGCGAAGCAGATCACGTACGCGCATGATCACCAGTTTCGTCACCAACTCGAATCCGAGAACCACCCCGGTCGCAAGAACGAAACGTATCGCGCATTCGACAGTATTCGCCCAGCTCAAGTCCGTCATCACATCCTTCGCCGTGACCAGGAGAATAACGGCCAAGAGCACCACGCGCTGTCCCAATTCAACGCGTTCCTTGTTCCGGATGTACTCCAGGTCACGGGTGGGGTGGATGATCTCGGAAACCTGCACGGCCAAGACCAGGACCATGAGCATGATCACCAACACGCCGTCAAGGGCATGCTCGCCTTTCGGTATCACTTCGGCAAGATGTGGTACATCGAAAAGCAGCAGTAGAACGAATGTGCCCAGGAATACACGGTTCTGCGGTGAGCTTGAGGCAAAGCGCCACGCGCCGAGCGGTGGGCGGTGCACGACCGTAGGCAACGTAACTGTGGCACAAAAGGCGTCATATGCAGCCCGTGGAGCCGGTTCCAGAAGGTCCAGGAACCCCTTGGATAGGCTAGAACGACGGTCTGCATGCAGAGGGTCCAGAAGCCCCTTTACTGTTGTCGCATAGTGCCTGTGCTCCGCAATGAGGTCCCGCAGTTCCCGGCGCGAAGTGTCGCGGCCCTTTCTTCGGCGATCGCTCAATTCCGCGTCCAGTGCGGTTGCGCTTCGTTCATCAATACTCTCGTGCTTCTTGTCCAACAGTGCGTCGAACTTTTCCAGCATATCGTCCAGCCGGTCCTTGACCGCCTGTGGCCCCAAGGTGTTCAACAATGCACGTGCAGCCGTCTCCTTTGCCAAGGACCTGGTGGCACCATCGCGTATGCTCTTCTTGGACTTCCTAAGGATCTCCTTGTACCGAAAGGGTAGGTGGTTCTGCTCCATGATCGCGGACCGGGTTTTGGGGGCGGTAAGGGATGTCGCCCGCAACGCTGGAGCCTCTTCGTGCGCATGTGCCACCCCCGCTCCCCGCCGACGAACATGGGAAGGTTGAAGATGGATATGGGCAGACCCTCGACAGGATCCGCCCATATGTATACTTTCGCATCATCGCTGATGTCGCCGCCCGATCGGGTGTGCAATCCAAAGGGCGGTCATTCGCACGAACAGGCCAGTGTTGCAAGCACTGGCTTTGTTCATTGTAGGCACTTCCATTCTCCAGGTTGGACCATTCGTCCGACCGGCTCGAAGGCACGGGCACGGTTCTCTGGCACCTGGCGCCACCTGCACCACGGACCGAGATAGGCTCCTCCTTCACCGGTGTATGAGGACGATGGAACATTCCTGGGGATCTCTTCAGTTCAGCTTGAAATGGCGCTTCAGAAGCGTCTCAAGCGCATTGCTCGGTGTGCGGTTCTCCTTTTCCGCCACGAGCTCGATCTTCTCCAATACACGAGCGTCCATGCTGAAGGTCTTCGGTACGCGTTTGACGACGGTCGATGCTTCTTTTGATGGACCGGACTTCTGTGAGGCTTTCATAGTTGTTTGGGTATTACGCGAATAAATGTAATGCTTAACACAAGCCTCCCGACCTAGAGCCACGGGTATTTATCAACGATCCGCAGCGTCGCGATAGAGACCAGTAGTGGAAGACGGTGTGTGGGAAAATCGGTTGCTCCGGCCGGCTTGCGCGATGGTCGCGTCCGTGTTCGACCGTCCGAACCTTGATGCGGAACCGGCGATCGGAACAACGTGCAAAGCCCCGACCACAGGGCCGGGGCTTTACACATCAGGCGGAACGAAGAAGTGGTGCGGGAGGCTCACCACACGAGCCCGCGCGCTACGCCGCGCGCCCCAACGCGGGGTCGCTCTGGGCTCCTTCACCCGCCGCGCCGATGGCGCTTACGCAGAAGAAGTACGCCTTGTAGCTCTCCAGGTCCGTGACCAGGTGCCGCACGCGCGTGGTGTACCCGATGGCCACCCAGGCCGCGCCCTGCGCGGGGTCCTTGTCGGTCATCCACACCTGGTAGCCGCGGGCGCCATGTACGCTGTCCCACTTCAGCTCCACCTGCCCACGCAGATCGGTGAAGCGGGCGGTCATGCGCTGCGGGGCGCCGACGATCCCCACCGGCACGCGCGGCTTCATCAGCTGGAAACCGCTGCCCACCAGGATCACCGCATCGCCATCGGCCACCGACCGCACGTAGTCGGCCTGCTTGCGCATCGCGCTGCGCACATCGTGCACCACGGCATTGCGCACCAACT
>DEQO01000137.1 GCA_002360495.1 Flavobacteriales bacterium UBA3364 | reverse complement strand
CCGTATCCGCGCCATTGCCGCGCGAGGAGGTCGTAGCCCGCGTAACTGTCCGCGAATCCCCGGAGATCGAGGAATTTGAAGAACGAGAACCCGAGGAAGAACCCGGCCATGAAGTAGCGCATGGCATCATGTGCATGAAAGACCCCATCGCGGTAGGCGGCCAGCATGGAGATCCCGGTGATGAAGGCGACAACGAGAAGAAGCGGTTTATAGGTCGCCAACCAGCTCAGCTTCTCTTCCTTCGGTTCCGTTCCTGCGGTAATGTCCATAGAACGGTCTTCGTGCAGGTCATAGTTCGTCCCGGAAAGAAGTCGCTGTAGGACGGGAAATGGCACGGGCATGCGCAACTCCAGTTCGGCCCGGCCTGTCGCATGATCGACAAAGGCCCGGACCACATCGCGGTTCTTCTCCAGGGCGCTTTGGACGGTACGGGCACAGCTTGAACAGGTCATTCCGCTGACCCGGTAGGTTCGAAGATCGGTGAGCTCGGCCATCGGGCACAAAGGTACCCGCACACTGGTGCTACTGCTTGCGGAAGTACCCGTTGGAGTACTCGTTGGCGTAGAGCAGGGAGACTTTCTCCGGCTTGTCCTTGAAGAATTCGTCGGTGGCCCGCTTCACACCGGGGGACTTGTAACCGCCTGCCAAGGCCTTACGCGGATAGATCGCTTCGTCATAGTAGACTGCGATCATCCCGATAGCGCCCGGTGCCATGCGCTCATAGAGGTGCGGCAGCACGTGCTTGGTGGACTCGTAGAGATCCCCATCGATCAGTGCGAAGCTGATGCGGTCGGGCAATTGCGAGGGGATCGTCGCTTCGAACCAGCCTTTGTGGGTGTGCGGCATCTTCAGGCCCAGCGTGTTGAACTTGCGGGTGAATAGCTCCAGGCCGGCGGCCATGTAGCCTTTCTGATAAACGCCGTCCTTGCTGTCGTTGGCGGAAAGCTCGGGGAGTCCTTCAAAACTATCGTAGGCGTGCACCTGTTTCTCCGGCGCCATGGCTGTGATCACCCGTTGCATCACGATCGTGCTGTCGCCGGCGTTGCATCCAACGTCCACGACATCGCCGGGAACCTTGTTGGCGACGGTCTGCTCCAGCAAATGGAAGAGGTTCATGCGCGCCT
Source organism: Flavobacteriales bacterium UBA3364 (assembly GCA_002360495.1). Lineage (GTDB taxonomy): Bacteria > Bacteroidota > Bacteroidia > Flavobacteriales_F > PHOS-HE28 > PHOS-HE28. The sequence continues at coordinate 17,248 of DEQO01000137.1, read as the reverse complement.
CCACGTTGGCCATGTTGCCGGGTATCGGCGTGAACTGCGCATGGAAGCCGAGTTTGCGCAGCACCTTGTTCAGCAAGCGCTGCCGATCCGTGGGCGTGCGGTGGTCCCAGTCGAAAGTGGTGGCGATAAAAGCGTTGTCCATCTGCCGTTCTTCTTCACCGTTCGATCTCAGGCCGTGGCCAGTTGATCGGTCGTCTCCATCCTGCCAGGCTTCCAATCCGGGATCTTGGGGTCGGTCCAGGTCGGGCGAGGACCCAGGCCCATGTTCTTCGGACCGTAACGGATCACCACGAAGGCGGCTATCGCGATCTCCACCCAGACGAAGACCTTCACCCAACTGGCATCGCCATTGTGCGCCATGGGCAACGCCGGCATGATGTAAAAAGCAATGTTGCTGACCAGCTGCATCAACAGCAGGATGAGGCCACTATGCGTCATGTTATACACCCAACCGAGCAGCAGAGCGAGGCCGACCATGCTCAAGAGGAACATGTACCACGGGATGCCATCCGGAACGCCTTCACCCAATAGCAGCATGGGCAGGTACCACAAACCCCAGATGATCCCTGTGATGAAACAGGAAACGAAGGCGCTGTATTTGTCCTGCAGGCGGGTGGCGCAGTATTTCATCCAAGTGGTCTCCTCCACCAGTGCGATACCGATGATGAAGGGCATGCCGAAAAGGAGGTTGATGATGTGCATCCGTTCCCCATTCGCTCCTTCGGTGAACATGGGCTGCGCGGCACCGGGCCACGGGAGCCATCCGGCGAGGTCGGCAATGGCCCACCCGAGGTAGCAGAACAAGAACTTCCAAGAAATGGAAAAGGCGTACCATCTGCCCGGTACCCGCCAGACGCGGTATGCACCGAAGAGCTTGTACAACCCGGCCTTACCTTCCAGATACCAGGTCAACAGCACCGCGAAGACCAGTGGCCAGAACACGCGGAAGCGAAAGACCATATGGGCCTCAGGCGCCTCGTGCAGACGCTTGCCTTCAGGCATCAACGATTTCGTGATGAGCACGATGGCGAACTGGATGGATAATACCAGGACGGCCAAGGTCAGGACCGGGTATTTCGCGATGAAACGCTTCATGACATCTGGTTGTTTGATCGGTCTGATCGGATAGAACAGTGCGCGGCCTGATACGGGGCGATGGTGCCAAAGGTTCGTATCCAGGACCTTACCCCTTGTCCACTACGCGTGGGACCTTGAAATAGTCGCTGTCCTTCACCGGGGCGTTCTTCAGGGCATCCGTCTTTGTGATCTCCAGGAGGGCGAGGTCATCGCGCAGCACATCATGTTCCTCCGTCATGAAGATCAACGGCTCCACGCCGCTGGTATCCACGGCGTTCAACTTTTCCACGAAGTCGAACACGCCTTGCATATCGGTAAGCAGTGCGGTACGTGCGGTGGGGTCGCTCACATCCAAGCGCGCCAGATCCGCTATACGGTCCAGAGTAGCCTCATCGATCTTCATCGTCTCCTCACTTCGTTAGCAGGGGTCCCTCGATAACCCGGAAGACCTCGGTGCGCAAAACTACCAGATCGGCCTCCGTCATCCCGGTCGTTGAAATGGCCGGATGGACCACCGCGCGCGCCAGACCTGGCCGTGCGCGACCGAAGACTTCCAAGGGTTCACCGAACAGCCGCCAATGGTCCAGGAAAGTGACCGGTACGATCGGGACCTGCTTTTCAATGGCCAATTTGAAGGCACCGTCCTTGAAGGGCTTCATGCGCGGGGTATATGCCGGGATGGTTCCCTCGGGGAACAAGGCCAGACTGGTGCCCCGGTCCAATGCGCGGGCCGCGCGACGGAACGCCTTGGCAGCCTCTATTTGGCTTCCGCGGTTCACTGCGATGTTCATGCCCTTGAAGAACATATTGAACAGGGGCCATTTCAACAGCTCGTACTTGCCCATGAACAGGAAGTACTCCGGTATCAAATTGTACATCTGGATGATATCCAGGTAGCTGCTATGGTTGCAGCAGATAATGTAGGGTGGATCGGGAAGTTCCGCCCGGCGTACCACACGCAAAGGAATGCCCAGGGCACATTGCAGGAAGAAGGCCCACGCCCGCTTCAGGCGGAACGCTTTCTGGTACCGCTTCGGCTTGAACAGCAAGATCCGGAACGGGATGTACAACAACACCAACGACAGGAAAAAGACCAGTGCGAAGTACAACTTGTATAGCCAGCGCAGGGGCAGAAAGATCCACTTGAACACGGGGTTGCGACGGCTCTCACCATCGGGGACCTTGGTCCGTTCCGGAATGTTCGTCGTGGACACGTTGCTGGAATGATGGCTTGGACCTTCCCTGGAAAGGGGCGGCGAAGGTAGTTCCGAGGGTAGCCTTATGGGTGATAAAGATCCGCGTTCCACCACCCTGTTACCTTCGCCACCCACATGGCCCGCATCCTCACCGGCATACAATCCACAGGCATACCGCACATGGGGAATGTGCTGGGCGCCATTCTTCCGGCCATTGCGCTCAGCAAGGACCCGAAGAACGAGTCCTTCTTGTTCATCGCCGATCTCCATTCACTGACACAGGTCAAGGATGCTTCGGTGATGCGAGAGAATTCCTATGGCGTGGCAGCGGCATGGCTGGCTTGTGGCTTGGACCCGCAGCGCACGGTCTTCTATCGCCAGAGCGACGTGCCCATGGTCACGGAACTCTCATGGTACCTGAGCTGCTTTTTCCCCTTTTCCCGGCTCACCCTCGCCCATAGCTTCAAGGACAAGGCCGACCGCTTGGACGATGTGAACGCCGGCCTCTTCACCTACCCCATGCTGATGGCGGCGGACATCCTATTGTACGATGCGCACTATGTGCCGGTGGGCAAGGACCAGCTGCAACACCTGGAGATCACACGTGATGTCGCTGAGCGCTTCAACCACCACATGGGAGAGACCTTCGTAGTGCCCACCGCAAGGACCGACCAGCATACGATGATCGTTCCCGGCACCGATGGCGAGAAGATGAGCAAGAGCCGTGGCAATACCATCAGCCTTTTCGCACCGGAGAAGGAACTGAAGCAACAGGTGATGGGGATCGTTACCGATAGCACGCCCTTGGAAGCACCCAAGGACCCGGAGAAGGACACGGTCTTCGCCATTTTCCGCTTGGTGGCACCGGCCGCCGCGGTGGAAGCGATGCGGAAGAATTACCAGAACGGTGGCTATGGCTACGGGCACGCCAAGAAGGAATTGTTGGCCGCCTTGCTCGATGGTTTCGCCAAGGAACGGGCCCTCTTCGCCGACTTCATGAACGATCGGGGCGAATTGGATGCACTGTTACGGGTCGGGGCCGACAAGGCTGCCGGTGTAGCGATGGAAGTGATCGGAAGGGTCCGCCGGAAACTCGGGTATTGAACCGGCCGTTGCCGATACCGTTGATCGATGTTGAAGAACACGAAGAGCACCTACTTTTGGGCGGCTCCGATCCACCCCTCCGACCATGGACAACCCATTTCTGCTGTTCTTGCATAGCCTGTTACGCTACGGCGTTTTGCTGGCGGTGGCGGGTGCCGGACTTCTGCACCTCCAAGGCCTGTTGCAGAAGCGGTCCATACTGATCGGCGAGCGCACGCTCACCATACTTGCTGTGATACTCTGCCACACGCAATTGGTCGTCGGGTCCATACTCTACGCGATGAACTTCTCGATATACGGTTCAATGGGGGGGGAAGTGGGCCGCTTCTGGAAAATGGAGCACATCGGTGCAATGGTCATCGCCATCATCCTCGTCACGGTGGGTCGGGTATCATCGAAACGGGTCAAGGATGAACGCACGAAGCAAAAACGGATCGCGATCTTCTTCTTGATCGCACTGGCATTGATGTTGTGGGCCATCCCCTGGCCCTTCACGCAGATCGGTCACGGACGCGGATGGCTTTGAACACGCACCACATCGTACCGCTGGCCATCGGCCTGCTCTTGCTCGCATGTGGTAGCAGTACCCTGGACGGTACCATGGCCGAAGATGCCGGCAAGTCACCGGGCCAGCGGATCTTCGATATGAACTGCACGCTGTGCCACGGTCGCGATGGCAAGCTGGGCCTGAACGGAGCAAAGGACCTTACCGCCTCCACGTTGACGAAAGCCGAGATGATCGCAAGGGTGCGTCTGGGCAAGGGTGCCATGATGCCGTATAAGGATGTGCTGACGGCGAAGGAGATCGATGCCGTGGTGGAGCACGTGCGTGCACTGGGCAAGGCGAAATGATCGACGCGAACGAGCGCAAGGACAAGGCGGAAAGCGCCGTGTTGATCGGCCTGATCTCCGATCACCAGGATGCCGAGCAGGCCGCGGAGTACCTGGACGAACTGGAATTCCTTGCGACCACAGCGGACATCCGCACGTTGAAACGCTTCACACAACGGCTGCACAAACCGGATGGGCGCACGTATGTCGGCAGTGGTAAACTAGCCGAGGTGAAGGCATGGATGACGGATCACGGCGCGGATTCGGTGATCTTCGACGACGAACTTTCACCGGCACAACAACGCAACATCGAGAAGGAACTCGGCAAACCGGTGCTGGACAGGCCCCGTTTGATACTGGACATCTTCGCACGTCGAGCACGGACAGCCCATGCCAAGACACAGGTCGAACTGGCGCAATACGAGTACATGCTGCCGCGCCTCACCAAGTTGTGGACCCACCTGGAGCGGCAACGCGGCGGTACCGGCACCCGTGGTGGTGCAGGGGAAAAGGAGATCGAGACCGACCGTCGCTTGATCCGTGATCGTATCGCCCTCCTCAAGGGTCAACTGAAGCAGATCGATCGACAGATGGCCACCCAGCGTGGGAACCGTGGCAAACTGGTGCGTGTGGCCGTGGTCGGTTACACCAACGTGGGCAAGAGCACCTTGATGACCTTGTTGAGCAAGACCGAGGTGTTCGCGGAGAACAAGCTCTTCGCCACGCTGGACACCACGGTAAGGAAGATCGTACTGGGCAATCTGCCGTTCCTGTTGAGCGACACGGTGGGCTTCATCCGAAAGCTGCCTACGCAATTGATCGAGAGCTTCAAGAGCACGTTGGATGAGACGCGCGAAGCGGACCTGCTGCTGCATGTCGTCGATATCAGCCACCACAACTTCGAGGAACAGTACGAGACGGTCCGTCAGACCTTGAACGATATCGGCGCAGGCAGCAAGCCGGTGATCGTGCTCTTCAACAAGATCGATGCATACCGCCCGGCACACCACGACCCGGACGATCTGGCGCCTAAACGTGAGGACCAGTTCACCTTGGAGGAGCTACAGGACACGTGGATGTCGCGGATGAACGGCGACGAGTGCATCTTCATCAGCGCCGCGCAACGCACCAACATCGACGGCCTGCGCAGGTTGTTGTACGACCGCGTGAAGGCGATCCACACGGCCCGATACCCTTACGAAAGCGACCTGCTGTTCAAGGACAGTTACGAGGAATAGGACCGATGCCCGCAGCGGCCTCCGCGGCACCTGCTACAGGCCACAACGAGATCGTACCGAAGGATCGGCGACCCTGGAGCGAGCATCACTACCGACCATGGCCAGCAAGCGAAAACCCGCCAGGAAACCCAAGGGGAAACGCATCCCCTGGCTGAAGGTCGTGCTGATCGGCCTGGCCACCTTGCTCATCGCCTTCTTCGCGCTGATGCAATCCGTCCGCAGTGGCATGTTCGGCGAATTGCCCAGCGAAGAAGAGCTCGCACAGATCCGGCACGAGCAGGCGACGTTGGTAGTGGACCGCGACGGCGAACTTATCGGCAAGCTCTTCGCACAGGACCGGACGAACGTGAAGTACACGGACCTTCCGAAGCACCTCATCGATGCGTTGGTCAGCACGGAGGATGCGCGCTTCTTCACCCACGAGGGCGTGGATGGTCGTAGCTACGTGCGCGTATTCTTCAAGACACTTCTCGGTCAGGACCGCAGCGGCGGTGGCGGCAGTACCATCTCACAACAGATCATCAAGAACCTCTACGGCAGGGAACGGCACGGCCTGCTCACCATCCCGGTGAACAAGATGAAGGAAGCGCTCGTTGCACAACGACTGGAGCGGATGTTGAGCAAGGAGGATGTCCTGGTGCTCTACTTCAATTCGGTCCCGTTCGGCGAGAACACGTACGGCATCGAGGCAGCTGCGCAGCGCTTCTTCGGCAAGGCCACCAAGCGATTGAACGTCCAGGAAAGTGCGGTGCTCGTGGGCATGTTGAAAGCGAACACGACCTACAACCCACGTCTGCATCCGGTCGCTTCCAAAGGTCGTCGCGACCAGGTGTTCGTCCAGATGAACATCCGCGACCACCTCACGGATGCGCAGGTGGACAGCCTGAAGAAATTGCCCATCGTCCTGAACTACACAGGTGGGGATGTGCTCGATACGTACGGCTACTTCGTCCATCAAGTGGAAGCGGAAGCGCGCACCATTCTAAAGGACCTCGGTAAAAAGAAAGGCGTTACGTACGATCTCGAAAAGGACGGCTTGCGGATCGTCACCACATTGGATGCGGACCTGCAACGGATGGCGCACATGGCGGTCCATCAGCACCTGGCCACCATGCAACCGGAACTGGACAAGGAGTTGCGCAACAGCAAACAGCGCAGGACCTGGGAACGTGCCATGGAGCGCAAAGGAGGGAAGCGCTGGAAGGTGAATGCGAAGAACATCAGCGAGGTCTACGACCATGCGGCACGGCGACTGGATACCCTCACCTACCGCGACAGTCTTTGGCACTATCACCGATTGCTGAACGGCGCTGTATTGATGATGGAGCCTTCGTCCGGTGCCGTGCGTGCCTGGGTGGGCGGCAACGATCACCGCTACCTTCCCTATGACCTGGTGAAAGCCCGACGACCCATCGCGAGCACGATCAAACCCGTGGTCTACGCGGCGGCATTGGAGAAGGGGCTGAAGCCATGCACCTACCTGGACAACGACAAGCGGACGTATGCGGAATTCGAGGATTGGGCCCCTGACAACTTCGATCGCGACACGACCGGTGGCAAAGTGGCGATGTGGTACGCCCTGGCCAAGAGCATGAACCGGCCTACGGTGGACCTGTACTTCAGAACGGGAGCGGACACCGTGCGCAATACGATGAAGGCCCTCGGACTGCCTACACGGGGTGCGGACAATCCGGCCATGGCGCTTGGCGCTTCGGACATCGCGTTGAACGAGATCGTCCCGGCGTTCGGCGCATTCGCCATGCGGGGGAAGATGGTGGGACCGCAGTTGATAAGCCGCATCACGGATGCACAGGGCAAGGTCATTTACGAGGCGAAGAAGCCGCGCAGCAGCCAGGCGATCGGTGAAGCAACAGCGGCGGATATCACGGCGATGTTGCAACGCGCGATCGATCAAGGAACGGGCGCGCCGCTGAGGTCGAGATATGGTGTCACCAGTGCCTTCGCGGGGAAGACCGGTACGTCGCAGGATTACGGTGATGCGTGGTTCGTGGCCTACACGCCCGGCCTTGTGATCGGGACATGGGTCGGTGCGTTCGACAACGACATCCACTTCCGCAGTGCGTTGGGTACCGGTGGGCAATTGGCTTTGCCGATCGCAGGCAAGGTGATCCGCAACATGGAACAAGCTCCTGAATTGCGAAAGCGCTACATCCGTTCCTTCCCGATGGATCCGGAGCACGAGCCGGACCTGGGTTGTGACCCGCGCCCCAGTGCATTGCAAGAACTGATCCAGGACGTGTTCGGTCCGAAAGGCGAAAAGCGACCGGACCCTGACAGCACGAGGAAGGAGACCATCTTCGACAAACTGTTCAAGAAGAAGAGCTAGCGGTGCAGCGGGGCGTTGGACGGTAGCAGCTTCCGCGTAATACCCTTGCGCAGTGCCATGAACGGTCGTTCCCAATAGAGGTAAACGCCGGTGGCCAGCAGAAGGCACACGAGCCAATAGCCGCCATAGAGCAGTACCGTGGCTACCATCGACCGACCGATCAGCAGGTCTTCGTAAAGGTGCCGCACCGGTAAGTGTACCAGATAGAGCGCGTACGAGATCCGGCTCAGGAACACGATCGGTCGGCCCCAACGGCCGGTGCGCTCCCACCCGGAAAGTGCTGGCAGGAAAAGCGCCATGCTGATGGCGCTGAGCGTGAAGTACCAGGTGCCGTTGAACATCAGGCTGTCGGTTGTATGCAACAACGTGGCGGTGGTCAAGCCGAGAATGCCGAGCCCGAACACCTCCGGACGTCTCTGGTGCCACAGCGCAGGGTAATAATGATGCACCCAGGCGGCCAGCACGCCGAAACCGATGGTATCCATCCGTAGCACGACGATCTTCCGCACAAGAAGATCCAGGTTGAAGGGTGTGGCAACGACATCCATGGCAGGAAAGCGCAGGATGGTGGATACCCCGACCATGACGCAGATGGCCATCAGGAATCCCGATCGGGTACTTCGCTTCGCCACGCCGATGAGGATGAAGATCAGTATGGGCAGCAACAGATAGAACCATTCCTCCACGGCCAGCGACCAGGATTCCCAGAAGAAGAGGTCCAGCGGGACCATGAAGTTCTGGAGGAAGACGAAATACGCCAGCGCATTCACGTTCAACAGGCCGGGGGCCAGACCGAGGTAAAGCAGGAGGATATTCAGCACCAGGAACAGGAAGTAGTTCGGGAGCGTACGCAACCACCTGCGTTGCCAGAAATCGATCGACCTGCGCGACCACGGCACATCGGTCATCTCCGCGTAGCGCAGCAGGATCCCGCCGATCAAGTAACCGCTGAGGACGAAGAACAGGTCGACCCCGTCCACGTTCGAAACGCCGGTGTCCGAAGGCCAATAGGCGCCAAGAAGGTCATCGGCGTGGGAGATCACGACCAGCGTGATCGCGACGGCCCGCATCAGGTCCAGGCCGAACAACCGGGCGCGGTCCAGGGGGTGGTCGTGGTCCATCGCGGTGAAAGTAGGCCGCAACCGGTGTGCTACGCGAACGCCTGCATATCGCACAAGCGGCGATACTGGCCACCGGCATCGAACAATTGCTGGTGAGTGCCGCGCTCAATGATGCGCCCCTGTTGCATCACGCAGATCTCGTCGCAGTGCTGGATCGTGCTCAAGCGGTGCGCGATCACCAGGCTCGTACGCCCTTCGAGCATCTTGTACAACGCCTCCTGCACCAGGCGTTCGCTCTCCGTGTCCAGTGCGCTGGTCGCTTCGTCCAGGATCAGGATCGGCGGGTTCTTCAAAACCGCACGCGCGATACTCAGACGTTGCTTCTGCCCACCGCTAAGGCGGTTCCCGCCATCACCGATATTCGTCTGGTAGCCATCCTCCAATTGGGCGATGAACTCGTGTGCATTCGCGATGCGCGCCGCGCGTTCGATATCGGCCAAGGCTACACCAGGTGTTCCGAATGCGATGTTGTTCGCCACGGTGTCGTTGAAGAGGATGCTGTCCTGCGTCACGATACCCATCAACGAGCGGATATCGTTGATCCGCAGGTCCCGCAGGTCCTTGCCATCCAACAAGACCTGCCCACCGGTCACATCGAAGAACCGTGGAAGTAATCCCGCCATCGTGGTCTTGCCACTGCCGCTGGTACCGACCAATGCCACGCTCTTTCCCTTGGGAATGACCAACTGGATCTCCTGCAATACGGCCTTGCGCTCGCGGTTGGCCGGTTCCTTCGGCGGAGAGTCGTACGCGAACGTGACATTTCGGAACTCGATGCCCTCGTTGAACGCGTTCACCGGTCGTGCATCCGGCCTCTCCTTCACCGTGTTCTCCACGGCGAGCAGATCGAACAGGCGCTGGCCACTGGCGGATCCACGCACAATGGCGGAGTAGCCTTGGGAGAATCCTTTGATCGGCGGAAGTAGTTGTGAGAAGATGATGATGAAGCCGAGGAAGCTGTCCCCCGTGAGCGTGGCGTTGGCACCAAGCACATAGTAACCACCGAGGTAGGCGATCGCGGCCATCACCGCCGCACCCATGGTCTCGCTCAACGGAGAGGCGATATCCTGTCGGTTGAGCATGGCAATACTGGACCGCGTGAGCATCTCGTTCTCGCGGGCAAAGCGGCGCTTCATGTCCGCCTCCCCGTTGAAGGCCTTGATGACGCGGATCCCCGTCAACGTTTCCTCCACACGCGCCAGGAGATCGGCGCCCTTTTCCTGCACCCTCGTGCTCTTGCGCTTCAAGCTCTTGCTGATGCGGGCGATCAGCAGTCCGCTGACGGGCAGCAGGATCAGCGCCACCAACGTGAGCTGCGGCGCAAGGGTGATCATCGTTCCCAGGAAGAGCAGGATCGCGATCGGTTCACGGAAGACCATCTCGATGTAGAGCATCACCGAGTACTCCATGACGTGCATGTCGTTCGTGATCAGTGCCAGGAGGTCGCCTTTTCGTTCACCACTGTGGTAGCGCAACGGCAGCTCCAACATCTTGTCGTAGATGGCCGTCCGGATGTCGCGGACGATGTAGTTCCGGAAATTGCAGATCGCCACCACGGCCAGGTATCGGAACAGGTTCTTGATCAGGAAGATCACGACGACCAGGATGCTGATGGCCAGTAAGGCCCCCATCTGGCCGCGCGTCTCGATCAGCTGGGTAAGGCCCCAGTTGAAGGTCCCCTCCAGACCCTCGCGGGTCCATAGCTCGGTGGGCCGCACATCCACCGGCTGCACCTGCCCCAACAACAACCGCAGGAACGGGATGAAAAGCAGCAACGACAGCAGATGGAACAGCGTGGACAACAAATTGAAGACCACATTGAGCACCGCGTAGTGCCGGTATTGCTTGCCGAAACCGAGAACACGGAAGAAGTTACGCATGAGCGAAGGCGCAAAGCTACCCGGTTGACGGGACCTTTCGGGACCGGCACCCGTGCATTCGGGTCCTATCTGTAGGTCGCCCCCTACCTTCGCGGACAGATGGACAGTGTCAGACAGAACAAGGTGAACAGCCTGATGCAGCGTGAACTGGCTGAGATCTTCCAACTGGAAGGCCGCAACTTCCTGCCAGGTGGGCTCATTACCGTATCCGCTGTAAGGGTCAGCCCGGACCTGGGTGTTGCGAAGGTGTTCCTGAGCCTTTTCCCGGTGAAGGACAAGAAAGCCGTGATCGGATCGATCAAGGCCCAGCAGCATCGCTTGCGCGGACAGTTGGGCGGCCGTATCGGTAAGCAGATGCGGGTGGTTCCGGAGCTCCTGTTCTATGTGGACGATTCGTTGGACCGTGCCGAGGCGATCGATAAACTGCTGAAGGGATAGCATGCAGTACGATCCAGTGAAACGCCGCTTGGGCGTTGTCTTCAACAGCACGCCTTTGCTGCGGAAGCTGTTCTACGAACTGCTCGACCTGCTGCTCCTGCGCGCCTGGCACATCCAGCGCGAGTTGCGTGCTTGGAGCCGCGACAGGAAGGACCGTTCGCTTTCCATCTATGATGCCGGCGCGGGCTTCGGACAGTACAGCTACTGGCTCAGCGGCCTATCCTCGAAGTGGACCATCTCGGCCATTGATGTCAAGGACGAACAGGTGGCTGATTGCAACGCGTTCTTCCGGAGGATCGAAAGGCCGCAGGTGGAATTCGAAGTCGGCGATGTCACCAAGTTCACCAAGCCGGGTGCGTTCGAACTCGTCGTCTGCGTGGATGTGATGGAGCATATCCTGGAGGACGAGGCTGCATTGCGCTGCTACAGCACATCGTTGAAGAACGGCGGCATGCTCATCATCAGCACGCCCAGCGATCAAGGGGGTAGCGATGTCCACGAGGAGGGTGAAGGTTCTTTCATCGAAGAGCATGTGCGCGACGGCTACAACATCGACGACATTCGTGCAAAGTGCCTGCGCAACGGTTTCAGCAAAGTGGAGGCCCGGTATAGCTATGGCGTACCTGGTAAGATCAGCTGGAAGCTCAGCATGAAGTGGCCCTTGCTCATGTTACAAGCCAGCAAGTTGTTCTTCATCGTGCTGCCGTTCTACTACGTGATCGCCTACCCTATCGCCTTTGTGCTGAATATGGCCGATGTGCGCATGGAGCATGCTACCGGGACGGGCTTGATCGTGAAAGCCTGGAAGTGACGTGGCCCTGGAGATCAGAAGACCAGTCCTGCGCTGATCCGCAACGCATTGAACCGCACCCCGTAATGCTGCTCGATGTACCCTGACCTCGCATCCTCCAATTGCAATTCACAGTTGAGCACTTGATGGTCGTACGCGAAGGAGAACTGGAAACCGACTTGATCCGAGAGCTGCGACAAAAGCCCAAGGCCGCCCGCGAACTCCCCGCCATTGAGCGGAACGGGCTGTGCTAGCAAGGTCGTCGTACTGGTAACCGAGGTGCGCGGTACATCGAATGGCTGAATACCGAACGAATGGCCTGCCTGTAGCAAGAGGAACGGGGTGGTCTTGCCCCTTGTGGCATGGATCCGTAGGTCGAAGAACAAGGGCAGTTGGGCATAGGTTCCGGATGAAACAGGTGATGCACCAAGTTCCGAAGCCGCATACTGCTCCCATCCAATGCCCAAGCCAAGTGTGACCGTCCCATCCTTCACCCACCAACCGAACACCGTTTCCACCCGTTTGTAATCATCCTCGTTCTGGGCCGAATTCGCTCCGAAGTAACCCGGTGCAGTGAACGTATACTGGCCGATCGCGGAGCCAAGAGCGACCGAGGTGACATTGGTGAAGCCACTACGATCCTGTGCGGTCACAGTGAAAAAGGCCCATACAAAGAGCGCTACCGCTGGCATACGCCACTTCGCGCGTATCATATCGATCCTTGGTTCGTCGCTCATGGACCAGTCCAAAATAGTCAGGAGCTCGAAATGGTTGATACTCAACAGAGCTGTGAACGGATGGACGCTAGGACCAACCGATCCTTGGAAACCAATACTTCGTGCCTGTCGATGAAGGCATGGATCTCCCCCTCCTCTTCGCCCGCCGCTACCTCTTCCCGAAACGGAGCACCAACGCCATCAACATCATCACGGACATCAGCACCGGGAGGATCGCGGTGGTCACGGCGTTGACCTGAACACCGGTATTCCCTCCCGCTGATCACAACTGGCCCGCGGCAGTGCTTCTCACTCGGATCGTCCATCTGAGATCCACAAGTCTTCAAAGGAAGAACAGCGGTCTGGACAGGTATCTATCTTTGACATACCATGAGCAAGCACAAACTCAAAGGCGTGAAACTGCTGACGGATGAGACCGCGGATCGCCGTTATGTGCGGATCGACATCGCCACACTGGTGAAAGAACCCGAGGCGGTCGAAGACTACCTGGATGTTTTGATCGCCGAGAGTCGCCGCTCCGAGCCTGCCATCAGCCATGCGGCCCTGGTCCGGTCGCTCAAGAAACGCTCGGCTCGCAAGTGAGCTACCGGCTGGAGCGGTCGCGCAGTGCAGCACGCGAAGTACGCAGGCTTCCAGTGGCCATCGCACTTCGGATCGCAGATAAGGGTCTTTGGCGTATTCGTGTAGGAGCGTACCGCGTTATCTATTCCGTCGATGACGGGATCCGCGTCATCCGCATGGAGCGCGTTGCTGATCGAAGGGACGCTTACAAATGAACGAGGCGATCATTCAACCCAATGAACCTCCCCCTCCTCTTCGCCCGTCGCTATCTCTTCGCGAAGCGGTCGCAGAATGCGATCAACATCATCACAGGCATCAGCATCGGGGTGATCACGGTGGTGACGGCGGCGATGGTTGTGGTGCTGAGCACCCTCAATGGCATCGCCGATCTGGTGGACGCGATCTACAGTCCGTTCGACCAGGATATCACGATCACGGCAGCGGAAGGCAAGACCTTCGGGCGTGAAGCACTGGACCTGGAGAGCATCATCGCCATGCCTGCCGTGCAGGATGCGAGTTGGGTGATCGAAGAGAACGTGTTGTTGCGCGCTGGCGACCAACAGACCGTGGCCACGCTGAAAGGTGTGGAGCCACAATACCTGCGCATGAGCCGGATGGACCGGTACATGTATACCGGTGAGCCGACGTTCGAAGGTCTCTCGGGGCCGGCCGCCATCATCGGCATCGGCCTCAAGTCGGAACTGGGCGTTCCCTTGGATGATGGCGTGATGCAACCCTTGGAGATCAGCGCGCTGATCCGTGGGCGCAAGCTGAGCAAGTACCAGCAACGTGCGTTCGAGACCACGGCGATCGCCGTACGTGGGGCCTTCACCATGAACATGGAGTTCGACCTGAAGTATGCCGTTGTGCCCCTTGACATCGCGGCCGACCTCCTGCATTACGACAGTGCCGTCACCGCCCTGGAATTGCGTCTGTTCTCCCCGAAGGACATGGACCGCGTTGAAGGTGATCTACGCGCATCACTGGGTCCCGCGTTCGATGTGAAGACACGATACCAGAAGAACGCCTTGATGTACCGAACGAACGCGTCCGAGAAGCTCTTCACCTTCATCGTGCTCTCCTTCATTGGCCTGATCGGTGCGTTCAACATCATCGCCTCGCTTACCATGATGATGATCGAGAAACGGCGGGACATGCGCACGCTCATGGGCATGGGCGCGACGTCCGGCACCGTGCGCAACATCATATTCGGTGAGGGCGTGATGATCGTGCTCATGGGCACGGGCATCGGATTGTTGTCGGGTCTTGGCATTTGTTGGGCGCAGCAACGGTTCGGCTTTGTCCAACTGAGCGGATCTGTCGTCGAAGCATACCCGGTCAAGGTGTTGCCGATGGATCTGGTACTGATCTGCGTCGCCGTGCTATGCATCGGCCTTTTCGCCGCGTGGGTGCCTTTACGCACGCTGAGCAGACGGTTCCTTCACGCCACCGCGGCAAGGGTGTAGCTCTCCCGCACCTCGTCGAGGATCATCTCCAGATTGGCAGGGTCCTTCTCGGTACACAGGCGCAGGCGCACATCCTTCACATTCGGCAGGCCTCGCAAGTAGTTGCCATAATGGCGGCGCATTTCCACCACCCCTTCCCAGGCACCTTTCCAGGCAAGCGAACTGCGCAGGTGTTCGCGAGCTGCTTCCACCCGATCGGCGACCGTTGGCGGTGCAAGGTGCTTGCCGGTGGCCATGAAATGTTTGATCTCGTTGAAGATGAACGGATGCCCGATGGTGGCACGACCGATCATCAACCCGTCCACGCCATAGCGGTCCCTGTACTCCACGGCTTTCTCCGGTGAATCGATGTCGCCATTCCCGAAGATGGGGATGGTGATGCGCGGGTTGTTCTTCACCTCACCGATCATGGTCCAATCCGCAGGGCCCTTGTAGAGTTGTGCGCGTGTCCTACCATGGATGCTCAAGGCCTGTATGCCGACATCCTGAAGGCGCTCGGCCACTTCCATGATGTTCTTGGTGGCATCGTTCCAACCCAGGCGCGTCTTCACCGTCACCGGCAACCTCACGGCTTTCACCACTTTCTCCGTCAGGCGCACCATCTTGTCCACGTCCTGCAGCAGGCAGGCCCCGGCCCCTTTGCTGACCACTTTGTGCACGGGACAGCCGTAGTTGATGTCGATGAGTTCCGGCCTCGCCGCCTCGGCGATCCGTGCCGCTTCCTCCATCGCGTCCTCGCTGCCGCCAAAGAGCTGAATACCCACAGGACGTTCCTCCGGGAAGATGTCCAGTTTCTTCATCCCCTTGGCCGCCTTGCGGATGAGGCCTTCGCTGCTGATGAACTCGGTGAACATCAGATCTGCACCGTGCTTCTTGCACAAGACCCGGAACGGCGGGTCGCTCACGTCCTCCATGGGAGCGAGCAAGAGGGGGAAATCCCCCAGTTCCAGCGGGCCGATACGTACCATTTTGCGGCCGCAAAGGTAGGGAAGTGGGGAGTGGGGCTCTTGATGGATCGGGCAAGCTCGCCCACGCGTAGGATCGTTGTAGGACCGGCGTTCCCAGAGGGGGGGGCTTCGAACAGCCCGGTTCCGATTCGCGGAGAGGCTTGTTGTTCATGTCCGCTTTGGCGAGCAAGCCCGCCCGCTGCCATGAACAACAAGCCCCGCTCACGCGGGGCTGTTCGGCGGAGAGAGAGGGATTGCCGTAGACCGGCGTTCCCAGAGGGGGGGCTTCGAACAGCCCGGTTCCGCTTCGCGGAGAGGCTTGTTGTTCATGTCCGCTTTGGCGAGCAAGCCCGCCCGCTGCCATGAAAACAAGCCCCGCTCACGCGGGGCTGTTCGGCGGAGAGAGAGGGATTCGAACCCCCGTTACCCTTTCGGGTAAACACACTTTCCAGGCGTGCGCCTTCAACCACTCGGCCATCTCTCCAGATGGGCGGCGAAAGTACGAATAGAGGTTCAGGCAGCGGTGAATTCTCCAGCAAGAGGTACGACCATGCGGTCCACCCAAGCGCTACCTGGCTCGCAGCCCAGCAGGAACATGGCTTTGGTCACGGCAGCCTCCACCGTCATATCCGCGCAGGGAACCACGCCCATATCGCGGAAAGCAGCGCTGGTCACGTAGCGCCCCTGCTGCACTCGGCCTCCGATGCACTGCGTCACATTCAGGAGCTCGATACCCCGGTCTCGGGCCTCACGCAAGGAAGCGACGAATTCCACATCCGTGGGGCCATTGCCGCTACCGAACGTGGTAAGAACGGCAGCCCGCAGATCGGGCATGGACAGCGCGTGGCGCACCCATGCCGCCTGGATGCCTGGATAGAGGCGGATCACGGCGATCCGATCGTCCATCTTGGTATGGACCTTCAAAGGGCCTGGTCGAAGTGGCAGGATCGCGCCTTGGTCATAACGGATGTGTACACCGGCCTCTGCCAACGCAGGCCAGTTCGGTGAGCGGAAGGCTTCGAAGCGCTCCGCGTCGACCTTCACCGTTCGGTTGCCACGCAGGAGGCGGTATTCGAAATAGATCGCCACTTCAGGAACAACCGGTAGACCTTCCGCATCTCGCGCAGCCGCCAGCTCGATGGCAGTGAGCAGGTTCTCCTTCGCGTCGGTCCGGATCACGCCAATGGGCAGTTGAGAACCGGTGAGGACCACCGGTTTGGACAGACCTTCCAACAGGAAGCTCAGCGCGCTGGCCGTGTAGGCCATCGTATCGCTGCCATGGAGCACCACGAAACCATCGAACTTATCGTAGTACTTCCCGATGAGCGAGGCGATACGGATCCAATCAGCAGGGCGCATGTCACTGCTGTCCATGGGCTTTTCGAAGGAAACCGCCTCCAGTCGAACGCCGATACGATCGAGTTCCGGGACCTGGTCCTCCAGGTGCGCGAGGTCCATGGAGCGTAGTTCACCGGTAAGTGGATCGGCCAGCATGCCGATGGTGCCACCCGTGTA
>DEQO01000025.1 GCA_002360495.1 Flavobacteriales bacterium UBA3364 | reverse complement strand
TCCTCGGCGGGAAAGGGCAGGCCTCGGCAACAAGGCGAAACTACCGGGGTACCGGCCGGTTATGAACGATCCATCCACCGAGAAACACACCGTGCAGTGTGAAAAGAACGTGCCGCACCCGTCCAATGTGATAACGCTGCCCTGATTTTCGCATCACCTTGGTGAACCAAGGCCGAAATCGGTTGTTAAAAAGACAGAAGTGAGTACGGAAATGGTCGGAACCGAGAAAGAAGATCGATCAGAGCGCCTGCGACGCCTCGGCCTCGAGCCCGGTGATTACTACATCAGCCCGGAGGGCTACATGGTCTTCACCGAGCAATACCACCTGAAACGGGGGTACTGCTGCCAAAGTGGGTGCAGGCATTGCCCGTACGGCTTCAACGACAAGAAGGGCAAGGGGCGCACGGGCTGAAGCAGCGTTCGGCACTTCGGAGCTATCTTTCCATTGAGGTTCCAAATGCGCGCAGCCATCCTTTTTGCCTCTTGTGTGGTCGCCACCATCGGCCAGGCGCAGGATTGGGCGCTGATCAACCCCGAGTACAAGTACAACTACAGCAACGACGGGACGGATACGATCCGGCACCAGGTGAAGGTGATCAACTCTGAAACGCTTGGCGCGGAGATCTCGGTATTTCAGTTGAACCGAACGGCGGAGTACTGCCTTTGGTGTGGCGAGGGTTGCGACTTACGGCAGGGCATTACCCAATTCATGCAAGGCTCTTGCACAGCAACTGGAACCAACTGGCAGTTCAATTCTCCTTCTGCGTTGGAGATCAAAGCCACGGCTGCCTTGGGCGAACAATGGACCTTCGACCAACAGAACGCTACCGTGGCCACGGTGACCTCCATTGTGGAAGGGACGATGTTCGGTATCACCGACTCGATCCGCACCATGGTCAGTGAACTTGCCGATACCATCGTATGGAGTAAGAACTACGGGGTGCTCGTGTGGCATATGCATGAGGACACACGTTATCAGCTCATCGGTATCCAAGGACCGGATGTTGGAATTATCGTTCCGTCCATTTCCGAGTTCATACCCTTCCAAGCAGGTGATATTGTCGAAATGCGCATCTCAAGAGGTTTCTCCAATTCCAGCGCTACACAAAGAGTGCTGTATCGTCGTTTCCAGATCGAGGAGCGTTTGGACTCTTTGGATCACATCCGGTATATCGGCTATGCTTGGGAAATTACTGAAAGCGTCCTTCACCCACCCGTTGCACCTCACGACGGACCATTTGTATGGGAACTTGAGTTTGGAAATGACTCGATCTTGATGCCGATATACTCTGCTCCGGGAGAGTTGGTGGAACTCGGCCACCCGCTTCCTAGTGAACCGAATTCTCCCAGGAGACAAATGGTTGCTAAACATTATCTGGATCAGGAAGGGCACTATGTGATAGCGGCTGAACCCGGTGCTTCCCCTGGCTACGGAATATTCACGAGTGATGATGTAAGCATGGTCGGCTGTGTGTCACTTGAAACGGGCCCCATGTATTCTTCGTTTCGCCTGGATACGGAACTAGGGATACGGGGTATCGGGCTCAACCACGGTCCCTACTACAATCACTTCACAACCATTGGGGCAGTGATCTCTGGTGATACCATTGGAACGATCCACAGCGACAGCTTTATGCAGATCCCGGAACCAGTGGTACCTCGAGGCCTGTACCCGAATCCAACGAACGAAGCCTTCTCCTTACAAGACACGATCAGCGATGCATCGATCGAAATTCTCGGTATCGATCAACGATTGATACGCTCCACCAAGCCACAAGGAGCAAGCAGCTCTGTGCCGGTAGGTGATCTTCCCCCGGGCAACTACGTGGTCATCGTCAATGGCTTGCCTCCCCAGCGTTTGGTTATCGCGCGATAGCCCGATCTTCGCAGCATGCCTGTTGCCACGCTCTCTGACCTCCAAGCCTTCCAGCAGTCCATCCGAGGAGGCATTCCCGACGCCCTCCCTCCCGCGCGTCCACTCGACACATCCGTAAGCCACGCCCCCAAGCGCAAGGACATCCTTACCGCCGAGGAGAAGAAGCTTGCGCTGAAGAATGCGCTGCGCTACTTCCCCAAAAAGCACCACGCCACGCTGGCTCCTGAGTTTGCGCAGGAGCTGAAGGACCACGGCCGCATTTACATGTACCGGCTTCGTCCGGAAGGTGCCATGCGCGCACGACCGATCGACCAGTACCCCGCAAAGTGCAAGCAGGCCGCAGCCATCATGCTGATGATCCAGAACAATTTGGATCCCGCGGTGGCGCAACACCCGCACGAGCTGATCACCTACGGTGGCAACGGCGCGGTATTCCAGAACTGGGCGCAGTACCGCCTCTGCATGCAGTACCTCAGTGAGATGACCGACGAGCAGACGCTGGTGATGTACAGCGGCCATCCGCTCGGCCTCTTCCCCAGCCATACCGATGCGCCGCGCGTGGTGGTGACCAACGGCATGGTGATCCCCAACTACAGCAAGCCCGACGATTGGGAGCGCATGAACGCCCTGGGCGTTTCGCAGTACGGGCAGATGACCGCAGGCAGCTACATGTACATCGGTCCGCAGGGCATCGTGCACGGCACCACGATCACAGTGCTGAATGCCTGTCGCATGATCAAGTCATCGCCAGGCACCAAGGGTAAGCTCTTCGTCACTGCCGGCCTCGGAGGCATGAGCGGCGCACAACCGAAAGCGGGCAACATCGCGGGCGTGGTCACCATCTGCGCCGAAGTGAACGCCACCGCCGCGCACAAGCGGCACGGCCAGGGCTGGGTGGATGAAGTGATCACCGATGTGGACGCTTGCATCGATGCCGCACTCGCCTGGCAGAAGAAAGGCGAAGCGCACAGCATCGCCTACCTCGGCAACGTGGTGGACCTGTGGGAACGCTTGGCCGCGCGCAAGGTGCATGTGGACCTCGGCAGCGACCAGACCAGCCTGCATAATCCGTGGGCCGGCGGCTACTACCCTGTCGGCCTCAGCTACGACGAGAGCAACGCACTGATGGTGCAGGACCCGGCAGGCTTCAAGCAGCGGGTGCAGGAAACGCTGCGCCGCCATGTGACTGCCGTGAACACACTCGCTGCGAACGGCATGTACTTCTTCGACTACGGCAACGCATTTCTTCTGGAGAGTGCACGTGCCGGTGCTGAGATCAAAGGCAAGAACGGAGAGGAATTCCGCTACCCGAGCTACGTGGAGGACATCATGGGGCCGATGTGCTTCGACCATGGCTTCGGGCCGTTCCGCTGGGTATGCACGAGTGGGGACCCGAAGGACCTCGCGACCAGTGACTGCATCGCCGGAGATGTGCTGGAGGCCATGCTGACCCCGGGTCAAGCCCGGGGTGACGATCAATCGAGGATCGGCCAGCAGATCGCCGACAACCTGCACTGGATCCGCAGCGCGCAACAGAACAAGTTGGTGGTGGGCAGCCAGGCACGCATCCTCTATGCCGACAGCGAGGGCCGCATCCGCATCGCACAGGCCTTTAACGAGGCGATCAAGCGGGGCGAGATCAGCGCGCCCATCGTGCTGGGCCGCGACCACCACGACGTAAGCGGCACCGATAGTCCTTACCGCGAGACCAGCAACATCCGCGACGGCAGCCGCTTCACGGCGGACATGGCCGTGCAGAACTTCGTGGGAGACGCCTTCCGCGGGGCCACCTGGATCAGCTTGCACAACGGCGGCGGCGTGGGCTGGGGCGAAGTGATCAACGGCGGATTCGGCATGGTGCTCGATGGCAGCGCCGACAGCGACCGTCGATTGAAGAGCATGCTGCACTGGGACGTGAACAACGGCATCGCACGCCGCGCCTGGGCCCGCAACCCCAATGCGGTGTGGAGCATCGAACAGGAGATGAAACGTACACCGCTACTGAAGGTGACGCTGCCGAACGAGGCGGAGGACAGTTTGCTTGACGCCTTGCTGTGACGGATGGTGGACCATTTTCAACGAACCAAGCAGCGCACGGCGCTGTTCAGTCGTCATTGGGAACAGTAACCCAACAGTGAACCGCTTTTCCATGAATTCACTCCGAACCTCCATGCTGACCGCCGGGTTGTCCGCGTTGGTCTCGGTGAACGCACAACCCTTCGTGCTGGTGGTGCAAGGTTCCATACCCGATTGCGCGCCGAATGTGATGGTGGAGGTCACCGACCTGACGGGCGCACTCAGTTTCGTCACCATGGCCGATGGGTCGTGCACTTTCACCGCGACCTTGCAGACGCTCGTCCCCGTAGGTCAGATGGTGTTCATGGGCACCTGCGCGAATGGCGTACAGGCGATCGCCCAGCTGGATTATCAGGTGAACGCACCTGGAGACACAGCGGTATACCAGGTGGTCCTTGTTTGTGGAGCACCAGTGGTCGATTGTGAAGGCATCGCCGGTGGTGGAGCTTTGCCTGGCCAACCTTGCGATGACGGCAACGCAGCCACGTTGCTCGACACATGGGGCGCGGATTGTGCTTGTGCGGGGCAAGACTCGTCGCAGGTGGTCTTCGACTGCCTCGGTGTTCCCAATGGTCCCGACCAACCGGGTATGCCGTGCATCGTCGACCCGTCCTTCCCGGTGCTGCCCATCGGCATCTGGTCCAACGATTGCCAGTGCGTGGCCGACAGCACGTTCTTCTACACCGATTGCCTCGGCATCTTGAACGGACCCAACACCGTCGGGTCGCCGTGCGATGATGGCAACGCCGCCACCGCGTTCGACCTCTGGGATAGTGCATGCGAGTGCGTTGGCTACGACTCCACTCAAGTCACCTTCGATTGCCTGGGCATCGCCTTCGGCAACAACCTACCGGGCTCTCCGTGCATCGTTGACCCGGCTTTCCCTGTGCTACCAATAGGTATCTGGAGTGCGGACTGTGTATGTGTTGCCGACAGCACCTTCGGTAATTACTACGATTGCCTGGGTATTGCGAACGGCCCGGACCTTCCTGGAACACCATGCGACGACAATGACACAAGCACCATGTACGACGCATGGGACGGCAGCTGCCAATGCGTCGGCATGGACACGACCGCAACGACCGATTGCCTCGGCATCATCAACGGACCGAACCAACCCGGCACCCCCTGCTTCGATCCGAACAGCCCGTTCAGTATCGGTTCCTGGGACCTGAGCTGCACCTGCGTCATTGACACGACGAACGCGCCGATCGATTGCCTCGGCATTCCTGGTGGACCGAACATGCCCGGGTTACCGTGCAGCTTGTTGCCCGACTCTTCGAACACCGTCGTAGGCATCTGGGGTCCGGATTGCGTTTGCTACGGCAACACCTTCGACTGCCTTGGCGAGCCAGGTGGAAGCGCGTTGCCTGGTAGCGCATGTTCAGGGACCGCAGCGGATGGCAGCGAATACGCGGGGATCTGGGGCAGCGACTGTTACTGCTACGGAGATAGCGGCACTTTCGTGTTGGACTGCCTGAACCAACCGAACGGACCGGTGCTACCCGGCACGCCGTGCATTCCGGTGAACGAATTCCCCTTCGCCATCATCGGCACGTGGAGCGTGGATTGCATCTGCATCCCCGATACGAGCCTCTTCTACACCGATTGCCTCGGCATCGAGAACGGACCCAATACCATTGGTTCGGTGTGCGACACCGGCGACCCGAACGTCCTGGGCTACTGGAACAATGCGTGCGTGTGCGAGGCGTACATACCACCGCCATGCACGGCGGGCTTCATCGTAGCGCCGGGTATCCTGCTGGACAGCGCCGGTGTGAATACCATGCAGCTTTGGATCTGGAACACGAGCTACGGCGGCACCGGCGTGTACTCCTATCTATGGGACTTCGGCGATGGCAACACCTCCACCGACCCTTGGCCGATGCACGATTACGATGGTGATGGCCCCTACAACCTGTGCTTGACGATCACGGATAGCGAAGGCTGCACCAACACGTTCTGCGACACCTTGGTGGTGGATGAGAACGGTATGTTCGGCGGTCTCCAAGGCGAGGAGAACCGCAACGGCGGCTTCAGCATCCGTGTCATGCAGGGAAATGCCCCAACTGCCGTAGCCGAAGTAGCCGAGGAACGCAACTTGGACCTATGGCCGAACCCGGCTTCGGATGTGGTGAACCTGAGCTTGACCAGCGAACGCACTGGAAGTGCGTTGGTGGAAGTGCTCGATCTTGAAGGGCGGCTCGTGGTGCAAGAGCGCCGGAACCTGAGCGCTGGGGAAACGCGTTGGGAAGTGAGGACGGACGCATTGCGCTCCGGCATCTACCTGGTGCGCGTGCAAGCCGAAGGCGGCGCCTGGAGCAAACGATTCGCGAAGGTGGATCGGTAGGTCGGTTCTGTTGGGGAAGAATGTGAAGGAGCGTCCTGCGGGGCGCTCCTTCTGCTGTTGGCCCGATGGCGTAAATTCGGTGGGACACCCAACCTGTACCCGTCCATCGTCGTGTATGGAAGTGAACAGAAGGCACACTCTACACCGTACGACCATGAACAGCTTCATACGTTCTCTAGTCAGCAGCCTATGCCTCTTGGTGAGCATGGCAACTTATACCCAGCCATTGCCGCCGTATGTCATAGAAATAAGGGGCATCGTACAGAATTGTGTTCCTGGTGGAAGCCCCATCTATGCTACGATCGAGTCACTCCCGGGCACTCTACCCGAGGTCAGCACCCAGGCCCAGATCACCCCAACAATTGACTGTCAATTCGGAATGGTCCTGATCATGGATTCCTATACGGGCGGTTTCAACATAACAGTACCGTGTGCAGGATCTGTCATAACAAGCACGATAACGTATGAGGCCAACGCCATACAACCGGCGAGCAACATACTGAATGTCACTCTTAACTGCGGTGCGCAAGCCTATGATTGTGATGGGCTACTGGGCGGGAATGCGTTGCCAGGAACGGCCTGTGATGATGGAAACGCGCTCACGTTCTACGATACTTGGTCACCCGGCTGCCAGTGCCTTGGTGGGGCCGATCCGGACAATTTCATCACGGTTTCGGGTACAGTGACCGGCTGTTCCGGCGCTGGGGTCCCTGTGGGCATCTATGCCTACAGTACACCGATGGTAGTGACCACTGTGCTCACCGATGCGAATTGCAACTACTCGTACACCTTCTATGCACAGAATGAAACGGGAGCGATCGAAGTTTACGTACCGTGCACTCAAACGGTCGAAACCGGCTATTGGACATCCAATCCGCATTCGGTCGACATCGACCTGGCTTGTGGTGCTCCCGACTGCCTTGGTGTACCCGGCGGCCCCGCCGTGGTGGGCACTCCCTGCGACGATGGAGACCCACTGACCTTTAGCGATATGTACTTCCCCAATTGCACCTGCACCGGGGTCACGACTGGCGAGTGTTACACCTGGTCGACCTTCGGGCCCGTAGAGGTCGACGGAGCCATTGTACCGTTCGAGGTACAGTACTCCGTAACCACCGCAGGGGCCATGCCCATAACCTACTCGTGGTACTTCGGGGATGTCTCCATCGGCTTGCCCTTCGTGCTTGAAGGCACATCCACTGTGCCGAGTTGGTCGCGCACGTTCAGTCCCGGGGAATCGCTGGCCTACGAGGTCGTAGCGGTCGATGCCAACGGTTGTGAGTCGGTGTACACCAACGTGGAAGCCATCATGCCCTGCGATGGGATACTGGGTAGTTTGAACATCCCCAACTTCCCATGTACCAACCCCGCAGGAGCAACCGGAACATGGAACTCGGATTGTGAGTGCATTGTTGACGCCCCGACTTGCCAAGCCTGCTTCACATTCACCTCTCCGGAACCGTTCGTGGTGGATTTCTCCAACTGCAGTGTCCCACCATCCGGCGAGAATGACGCACAATGGGAACTACCCGATGGTTCGATCTACACCCCGCCCCAGCCGTGGATGTTCAATAGCCCGTCGTACACCTTCGATTCGCCAGGTGTCTATCCCGTCTGCTTCACGATCCTCGATTTCGGCCTGCTCGAAGGTTGTACCTTCTGCAAAACGCTTTATGTGGATGAGCTGGGCACCGTGTCCGACACTCCGCAGGGTGACTTGGATTGCCTTGGTGTACCAGGCGGCCCCGCCGTGGTGGGCACTCCCTGCGACGATGGCGACCCGCTGACCTTTGGCGATATGTACTACACCAACTGCAACTGCATCGGGGTCACGAATGGCGAGTGTTACACCTGGTCGACCTTCGGACCCGTAGAGGTCGACGGAGCCATTGTACCGTTCGAGGTACAGTACTCCGTAACCACCGCAGGGGCACTGCCCATAACCTACTCGTGGTACTTCGGGGATGTCACCATCGGCTTGCCCTTTGTGCTTGAAGGCACATCCACTGTGCCGAGTTGGTCCCGAACCTTCGGCGCATGGGAATCACTGGCCTACCGGGTCGTCGCGGTGGATGCCAACGGCTGTGAGTCGGAGTTCACGAACGTGGAAGCCGCCATGCCATGCGATGGGATCCTCGGTAGCTTCAACATTCCCAATATGCCTTGTTCAGACCCCGTGACAGGAGAAACGGGTACTTGGAATTCGGATTGCGAGTGTATACCAGAGCCTTCTTGCCTCGCCTGCTACAACACCACGCAATCGACGAATGGTGGAGCGCTCGTGCCATTCACCGCCGATCTATCCAATTGCACGACCGGTGGGACCGCTCCCTATGCATACAACTGGACCTTGAACAATGCAACGTTCAGTACCATGGGATCGCCCGAGATCACGTTCCCAGCCACCGGGATCTACATCCCCTGCCTGAACGTCACGGACGCAAATGGCAATACATGCACCGATTGTGATACCCTCTTCGTGGATGTTCAAGGCATCATTACACCGTACGTATCGGGCTGTCAAGCATGTCTTGAGGTCGTTCCCGCGACGAACGGGCCTTCCGGACCGGCCATTCCTTGGACGGTGGACTTGATCAACTGCTCCACGGGCAGTGGACCCTTCGTATACAACGTGATCTGGGGCGACGGTATGGACGGCCAACCCGGAACACATGTGTACAGCTCACCCGGTGTGTATACGGTCTGCCTCTCGATGAGCGCATCGGCCTGTGATAACACGGCCTGCACCACCGTGGTCGTCGGTGAGGACGGCACGATCAACCCGACGGTTCCCTGCGAAGCCGGCTTTTTCGTGATGCAGGCCTACGAATGGGTGGAAGAGCCAGGCAACCCGAATGGCGGCGGTGGCGAACCGATCCCGAACGAGCTATGGGTGTGGAACCTGAGCAGCGGCGGCACAGGCCTGTTCCAATTCACTTGGAGTTTCGGCGATGGCACAAGTTCGACCGATGCCTATCCCACACATACGTATGCGAGCGGGGAGTATGAACTCTGCCTCACAGTGACGGACAACGCCGGTTGTACCGACCAATTCTGCCAGATGGTCTCCGTGGATGCCGACGGCATCCTGAACGGCCTTACCGGTGGGAGCGGCAACAGGAACACCTTCACCATTCGTGTCATGGATCCGCTATCGACCGGCCTGGGCGAACGATCCTGGTCCTCAGTACTGAACATCTGGCCGAACCCTGTTACCGATGTCCTGTACATCGAACTCGGTGGAAGCAACGTTCCCATGGTGCGGGTGAATATCGTGGACCTCGGCGGCCGTGTCATCCTGGACGCCACCGGCTCCACGACCGTCACCGATGGCCGTATGTCCGTGCCTGTGGGCAGCTTGAGCGACGGTCTCTACATCGTGCGGGTCAGTGACGAAGGGCGCACCTTGAGCGGTCGCTTCGCGAAGGGTCATTGAATGGGAGGAGGAATGAAGGGCGTTCCGGTACGCTGACCGGGGCGCCCTTCTTCGTTCCCGGCTCATCGCTCATGCCCGGGGGGTCTCGTCAAAAGGATCCACTATTTTTAAGGCAGGCACCCAACCTTGCAGCGATCCGTCCCGTGTATGGAAATGATCGACCATCGATCCACCTCAAACCGAACGACCATGCTTCGAACACTCCGCGCTTCGACCCTTGCCCTGGCCTCCATCCTCTGTGGGGCGGCCCACGCGCAACCAGTCCCTCCGTATACCGTGACCATCAACGGGTCCGTGCTGGGTTGTAACACGGCCAACGGTTACGTCAACATCACCACCATGGCAGGCACGCAACCGGAAGTGGACATCGACGTTCCACTGGGACCGAGTTGTGGCTGGAGCGTGACCCTGACCATGGACAGCTATAGTGGAGGGTTCATGGTGAGCACGCCCTGCAACGGGGCGATCGTCTCTGCCGTTGGTCAGTACACGTCGGACTTCTTGAGCACGGCGACCATCAACCTGACGCTGGATTGCGGCAACAACCCACCACCCTGCAACGCCTGCCTCAGCTTATCACAAACAACCACCGGTGGCAACCCGAACGGTGGCGGTGATCCCGTGCCGTTCAGTGTTGATGCCTCCAACTGCAGCTTCGGCGGGGCGGCCCCTTACACGTATATCATGAACTGGGATGATACCACCATTCCCGATCAAAGCCTGACGCATGTGTACGCCCAGGCCGGTACGTACATCGCCTGCCTCACCATTACCGATGCCGAGGGCTGCACAAGCACGGACTGCGACACGGTGGTGGTTGCCGAGGATGGTACCATCGACCCGGTGGTGATCCCGGCGTGCGAAGCAGGGTTCTTCGTCATGCAGGCCTACGAATGGGTGAACAACCCGGGAACGCCGAACGGCGGTGGCGGACAGCCCGTACCCAACGAATTGTGGGTGTGGAACCTGAGCAACGGCGGCAGCGGCGAGTACACGTACTCCTGGGACTTCGGTGATGGCTCCGTCGCCACCGATCCCTTCCCTACGCACACGTATCCCAACCCCGGGACCTACCTGCTCTGCCTGAGCATCGATGACAATGCCGGCTGCGTGGATACGTATTGCGAGAGCATCACGGTGGACGAGGATGGCATCCTCGGTGGCCTCACCGCCGGCAGCGGCAACCGCAGCGGCTTCACCATCCGAGTGATGAACGCACTCTCCACGAACATCGGCGAGGGCAACGCCTTCACGCAATTGCGCACCTGGCCCAACCCGGTGCAAGGCGACCTGAATGTTTCGCTGGTCAGCAGCTTGAAGGGCAGTGTACGCATGCGCATCACCGACTTGAGCGGTCGTGCCGTGTTGACGGAGAGCCTGGGCCTGAACAACGGCAAGAACACGCTGACCGTTCCGGTGGCCGGGCTCAGCGCAGGAGCCTATGTGATCGAACTCAGCAATGGAACGAACACGGTGAGCAGCCGCTTCATGAACGTGCGCTGATCGAACGAACGACGATGGGAGGGCGTCCGCTCGCGGGCGCCCTTCCGCGTATCGGAAATGGTGGACGAGAAACTCATAGCCCGGTGCATCCGCGAGGAGCCAAAGGCGCAATATGAGTTGTACCGTGCCCTGTACGGAACACTGATGGCGATCTGTTCGCGCTACGAGCGCAACCGGCAGGACGCCACGGCGAAGTTGAACCAAGGCTTCCTGAAGATCCTGACCGGTCTTGGCAGGAAACGTAGCGAGGTGCCCTTTGAACACTGGGCACGCAGGATCATGATCAACACGGTGATCGACGACTATCGCAAGGAGCGCGAGCGCAAGAGCGTGGAAACGATGGAGCAGCGAATGGAAGACCTCGATACGTCAACGGTGAACGAATTCCTGGTCGGGATGGAAGCAGAGGACTTCGCAGCGTTGTTGGACCGCGTACCACCGATGTCGCGCAGCGTATTCAACCTCTTCGCGATCGATGGTTTTCCGCATGCCGAGATCGCGGCGATGTTGGGCATCAGTGAAGGCACCTCGAAATGGCATGTATCCCATGCCCGTAACATCCTTCAACAAGCGATCGCCGCACGAGCGGTGCCCGCGAAAAGCAGTATCCGATGAGCGAACGGAACGAATTCGATGACCTTGCCCGGCGCAAGCTCGAGGAGCGGGAGTTCCCATTCCACGAGGCCGACTGGCTGGAAGCACAACACCTGATCGCACAGCAACGCTCATCCGGGATCGGCCCTACCTGGCTTCTGGCCGGCATCGGTCTCGTCCTGATCGGCACAAGTGTGTGGTTCTTGACCACCGACCGGTCCATACCTGAGGAAGTGGTTGAGGTATCCGCGATCGCTACGAATGAAAAGAACAACGCTCCCACGCCACGGAACACCACAACGGAGGAGCCCAGGACGATCGAGCATGCCCCGTCCAACGCCCTGCCCGACCAAGTCCCTCCGGTCGATCCCTCCAACGACATCGCGTCGACGCGTTCCATCGACCCCGTTACTGTTACCCAAGGTCCTCGGTCCCGCACGGACCACCAAGAGATTTCTACGAGCCATCCAGCTCCGGTTCCGGAAGGCGCGGTCGTCGCTGGACACGAAGCCGCAGGTCCCAGCCCGGCAATGACCATCGTAGCAGCTACGCCACAGGCTACACTGCAAACCCCGCAGGCGACGGGAAACGCGACATCCACAGGGGGGATCGCGGCTGTTCCGCAGGTCCCGGGGGGATCGGATAGCAGCCCGACGGCCACCTCAACACCGACCGGGAGCACGGATCCCGGCGGAGAGAACACGGACAACGTTCAGCCAACAACGTCCCCGGTTACCACAGGACCGGAGCTCTCCGTAGCAACGACCCAGCTTGGAACGACCGTCGATCCTCCTGCCGAAGATGCCGGAGCGAGCGGTCTTGCGTCCTACGGAGTGGACACATCCGCAACCACCACGGACCCATCCGAAGCCTGGAGCGGGCAACCGACCGTGCAGGTCCAGGATAGTGCTGCCCCAACCGTTGCCGTGCCACTGCCACCAGCGCTGGTCACACCGGATCAGCCGTGGGAGATCGGTGTCCTGTTCGGTGGTCTGCTTTCGCTCAGCACCTACTCGGGCGGCAACAGCGCGGAATGGATCGACGGACAAACAGGGCGATGGTCTCCCGCTTTCGGTGGCGAGGTGATGCACATGGGCCGCAACTTCGGTATCGGCAGTGGCCTCCACTATTCCACGTACCAGGAGGACCTTCACATCGCGGAACGATCGCTCACTACCACCGTGGTCCAGGACAGCAGCTATTTCCAGCCGTTCAACACCACCGTCCTGTACGTGCTCGGCAACGTGATCATCGACGGCGAACAGTACTACATCACCGGATCACGTGATACGACGATCAACATCCTCGTGCTGGGAACGACCTCCCGCACGACAACACGAAAGCTGATCGATGCGCGGGACGTGACGAACCGTGTGAGCTATTTGGAAGTGCCCTTACTACTTGATGCGCATGTGGTGCAAGGGGCTTGGGCCCTCGGACTTCGCGGTGGCCCTACGGTGGGTCTGCTGAACGAACAACGGGGCGCCGTCCCGAACGCAGCATTCGATGGCTACACGGACTTCGCCACCGAGCAGTTCCGATCGCCGGTCTTCGGTTTCACGGCACGCGCCTACTTGCGCTATCGTTGGGTGAACGGGTGGTCCGTTGGTGTGGAACCCACCTGGCGCGGTCATTTCGGCAATGCGCTCAACAACGATGAACTGACGCGGAAGTCCAGTACCTTGGGCGGTATGGTCAGCGTTAGCTATCGGCTGCGTTGAAGGACCACTTCGACGGCAATGAGCGATCTTTCGGCGCATGCGGTGCAATGGCCCATTGTTGTTGATGTTCCTGCTTGTCGCCTGCGATCAACGGATGAACAACGGAACAACGGAACGCACGGACCTCGAAGAACTTCCAGCGGTCGCGGGTGAAGGGGTGCTGCGCGCTGTGATCGAGATCCCGGCGGGCACGGTGGACAAACGGCAGTACGACCGTTCCACGAACACCTTCCCTATCGATCTGAGGAACGGGGTTCCACGCCGCATCAAATTCCTCCCCTATCCGGCGAACTACGGTTTCATTCCCGGCACGCGTATGAACAAGGAGGAAGGCGGCGATGGCGATGCCGTTGACGTGTTCGTGCTCTGCGGTGCAGTGCCAAGCGGAACCGTCATGGCCGTTGAACCGATCGGGGTCATCGAACTGTTGGACGCCGGTGAACGTGACGACAAGGTGATCGCACTTCCCATGGACCCTGCGTTACGGACCGTGGATGCCGATGACATCAGCGAGCTGCCGGAAGCCGCACGGGATATCCTGGTCACATGGTTGCTGAACTACGATCCGGTGGACGGTGCCCAACTGGTCGGTGTGAAGGGCAAAGCGGATGCGCTGACCACCGTCCTGCACTGGAGGACGCACTGATCAGGAACGCACCTCGGCCCCTGCGCCGGTCTCCAACGCCTTGCGGATACGACCCATGGCCTTCTCCACCTGATCGTCCGTGAGGGTCTTCTCCGGATCCTGCAGCATGAAACTGAGCGCATAGCTCTTCTTGCCGGCCTCCAGTTTATCGCCTTGGTACACATCGAACAGATCGACATCCCGGAGCAACTTGCGTTCGGCGTCCAACGCCAATTTCCGCAGGCGCTCGAAGCGGACCTCGCTGTCGATCGACAAACTCAGGTCCCGACGAACGGCTGGGAACCGCGCCACCTCCTGATGACCAATCGGGGTCCGGAGACAGGCTTCGAGCAACACGCGCTCATCGATCTCGGCGCTGAAGACCGGCTGACCGACATCGTGCATTTTCAACACGGTTCCGTTCACCACGCCGAGCATGCCGGCATGACGGCCATGGACAAGTAAAGCGTGTGCTTCGTTCAGGAGCGCATGTTCCGCAGGCTCCCATTTCACGTCGCGCTCAAGTCCGAGCCGATGGAGCATGGCTTCGACCTCCTCCTTCACATCGGCAAGTTCGGTCTTGCGGTCCGTTGAACGCCAGCGCTCACGGAAACGGCCACCGGTGATGGTGATGGCAAGCACATCGGTCTCTTGTGTGCCGTTCTCCGCATTGCGATAGACACGCCCCCGCTCGAAGAAACGCAGGTCGCGCTGTTGCCGGTTGATGTTATGGGCCATGGCCGACAAAGCACCGAAGAGCATCGTCGGTCGCATCACATCGAGTTCGGCGCTCAATGGGTTCTTCAACCTGACGATCCCGGCCTCCGCCACGACCTTGGAGGCGATGCATCGCGTACCGTTCACCAGGGAAGGCGTCATGATCTCGCGGATGCCACGTGCCACCAAATGCGAGGCCAACTGCGCGCCAAGCGTCTCGGCTGTCAAGGCGGCATGCAGCACAGGCGGCATCAACAGGTGTTGTGGAAGGGGCACCTCATCGTATCCGTGGATGCGCAGGATCTCCTCGATCACATCGGCCGGGCGGTGCACATCCACACGATAGCTCGGCACCGCCACCTCCACCCCATGCGCGCTGCGATCGTGGATCCGCAGGTCGAGCAGCTCGAGGATCTGTACGATGGCATCACGACCGATGTGGACACCGGTGAGCTTGTCGCAATCAGCGAACGCCAGCTTGACCAGCCGCGCGTGCTTGGTACTGTGATCGATATCCGTGGTCGGTGATGCGATGCGGGCACCCGCGACCTCCTTCAACAACAAAGCCGCACGCTTCAGCGCATACACGACCCCTTCCGGATCCGTACCGCGTTCGAACCTGAACGATGCATCGGTGTTCAAACCATGGCGACGCGCTGTTCGCCGGATGGTACCGGGTTCGAAGCAAGCGCTTTCCAAAAAGACCGAGGTAGTGCCTTCCGTGACAGCGCTATCGGCACCACCGAACACACCGGCGATGCACATGGCGCGCGATCCATCGGCGATCACCAGGTCCTTCGCATCGAGCGTGCGGACCTTCCCATCCAGGGTGGTGATCGTCTCTCCGGCATCGGCCATCCTGACCACGATACGGCCATCCTTCAATGTTGCGGCATCGAAGGCATGCAAGGGCTGGGCGAGCTCGTGCTGGACATAGTTCGTTACGTCCACCACGTTGTTGATCG
>DEQO01000074.1 GCA_002360495.1 Flavobacteriales bacterium UBA3364 | reverse complement strand
GATGCCCATGCCGAAGGCGATCGTGGCGACGATCACGTCGACGTCCTCCATCAGGAACTGGTCCTGGTGGTCGGCGCGCTGTCCGGCGTCCATACCGGCGTGGTAAGGCAATGCCTTGATCCCGTTCACCGAAAGGGTCTGCGCCACTTCCTCGACCTTCTTCCGGCTGAGGCAGTAGATGATCCCGCTACGCCCCTCGTGTTGCTTCACGAAGCGGGTGATCTCACGGTTCACATCGCGCTTCGGCCGCACTTCGTAGTACAGGTTGGGCCGGTTGAACGATGCCTTGAAGGTGACGGCGTTCGGTATGTCGAGGTTCTTCAGGATGTCCTCCTGCACCTTTCCCGTAGCGGTGGCGGTGAGGGCGATCACCGGTACACGCTTGATCTCGTCGAAGATGGTGCGCAAGCGACGGTATTCCGGCCGGAAGTCATGGCCCCACTCACTGATGCAGTGCGCTTCATCGATGGCGAAGAAGCTGATCTTGATGTCGCTGAGGAATTCGACGTTCTCCTTCTTCGTGAGCGATTCCGGTGCCACATAGAGCAGCTTCGTACGACCGGCCTTGATGTCCTCCTTCACCTTGATGGATTCGTTCCGCGTGAGGGAACTGTTGAGGAAGTGCGCCACGCCGTCATCATCGCTGAAACCGCGCATGGCGTCCACCTGGTTCTTCATCAAGGCGATGAGCGGGCTCACCACGATGGCGGTCCCTTTGCTCATCAGCGCCGGGAGCTGGTAGCAAAGGCTCTTGCCACCTCCGGTGGGCATGATCACGAAGGTGTTGCGGCCATTGAGGACGCTTTGGATGATGGCCTCCTGTTCGCCTTTGAACTGGCTGAACCCGAAGAATTTTTCGAGGGCTTCCCTCGGTGTCAGGTCTACTTTGGTCATTACGGTCTGCGGTCTGAGCGGGACCGCTGCTTTGAACGCTTAAATGTAACACATCCGAAGCGACCGGATAACATGCCGTTGCCATCGATCTTCAACACGCATGGGAAGGCTGCGGTCCCGTTCCTTGACCGTTGATAAGTGCGTCCGGCTTCGTATATCGAAGGAGCGCTCACGGCTATCTTTGGGCGCACGCGGCGCTGAAATTTGGCCACTCCCCGCACAAGTCAGGAAATGACCTTCCTGGAGCATCTCGAAGAGCTCCGGTGGACCCTCATGCGCTCGGCGATCGCCATCGCCATCGGCATGATCGCGGCGTTCATCGCCAAGGACTTCGTGTTCGACCGGATCATCCTGGCGCCGAAGAACGCCGACTTCATCACGTATCGCGCGTTCTGTGCCTTGGGCCGGGGCATGGGCATGGGCGATGCGCTCTGTGCGGGTGATATGGTGTTCACGTTGCAGAACATCAGCATGAGCGGCCAGTTCTTCACGCACCTCATGGTCTCCTTCGTTGCAGGACTGATCATGGCCTTTCCGTACGTGCTTTGGGAGGTGTGGCGTTTCGTGGCACCGGGGCTGCACGAATCCGAGAAGGGGTCGATGCGCGGCATGGTGGCGTTCGCGACGGTGCTCTTCCTGGTCGGTGTGGGTTTCGGCTACTACATGCTCGCCCCGCTCAGCATCCAGTTCTTCGGCACCTACCAGGTGAGTGCCTCCGTGCAGAATACCGTGGCCCTGGACAGTTACATCGCCATGGTGACCTCCGTGACGCTCTGGACCGGGGTGGTCTTCGAGCTCCCGCTGGTGATCCTCTTCCTGACCAAAGCGGGTATCGTTGGGCCGCAGATACTGCGCACTTACCGAAAACACGCCTTCGTTGGGATCCTGATCGTCGCAGCGATCCTCACCCCTCCTGATGTGGTGAGCCAATTGATCGTCTCCATGCCGTTGATGCTCTTGTACGAGGTCAGCATCCTGATCTCCGCCCGGATGCAACGCCGAATGGAGCAGGCCAGGACCGTCACCCGCGCGGTGCAACCGCGTACAACCGTTTGATGCCTTCCGGAACGACATACCGCTTCCACGCGCTTTTGTTCCTGATGTCGTTGAGCGCCGCCCTCCGTGCGCAGACCACGCGCATCACCGGTACGGTCACCGATGCGAAGACCGGAGAGGCATTGCCCTTCGTCAATATCGCCTTCGTCGATAGTCGGATCGGTACAGTAACGGACTTCGATGGGAAGTATGTGCTGGATACCTACTACGCGACCGACTCGATCCGCGTGTCGGCCATGGGATACACGTCGGTCACCCGTGCCGTGAAGAAGGACAAGGTGCAGGTGATCGATGTGCCGATGAGCGACAGCAGCCAGGAACTCGCCGAGGTGGTGATACGCCCGAACGATGAGAATCCGGCATTCACCATCCTCCGTCGTGTGGTGAAGAACAAGCCCGTGAACAACCGGGAGAAATTATCGGCCTATGAGTACGATGCATACAACAAGGTCGAATTCGACCTGAACAACATCACCGAGGAATTCACCCAGAAGAAGCTCTTCAAGCCCTTCGCCTTCATCTTCGACATGGTCGATAGCACCGACGCGAAACCGTACCTCCCGATCTTCATGACGGAGACCCTTTCCGAGGTCTACTATCGCCAGAAGCCCAGATCGCGCAGGGAGTTGATCCGCGGTTCCAAGGTGAGCGGCATCGAGAACGAAAGCGTCTCGCAGTTCATGGGCGACATGTACCAGAACGTCAACATCTACGAGAACTTCCTTATCATCTTCGGTCGCAACTTCATCAGTCCGATCGCCGATGGCGGAAAGGGCTTCTACGACTACTACCTGACGGATAGTGCGTTCATCGGCAGGAACTGGTGCTACAAGCTCGAGTTCAAACCCAAGCGCCCACAGGAACTGGCGTTCGCCGGTGAGATGTGGATCAATGATACCACCTACGCCGTGAAACGGATCGAGGTAGGGATCCCGGAAAAGGCCAACCTCAATTTCGTGCAGGCCTTCCGGGTGAGGCAGGAATACGACCTCGTTGAAAAGGAAGTATGGATGCTGGTCCGCGATGAGCTGGTCGTGGACCTGAACATCGTAAAGGACACCGGCCGCCCGAACAAGAACCAGGTGCAAGGTCTATATGGTCGACGCACCGCCACCTACCGCGACTTCGTGATAAACAAGCCGCGCGATGATGCGCACTACGAGGGTGCGGAGGAGGTGGTCATGGCGATCGATCCACTCAGCCTCGGTGCCGACTACTGGGATCAGAACCGGCACGAACAATTGACGGCCAAGGAGAACGCGGTCTATCACATGGTCGATACCATGAAGACCATTCCCCGTTTCCGGACCTACATCGACATCGTCAGTACGGTCGTTACGGGCTACTACCCCATGGAGCAGATCGAACTGGGGCCCTATTTCACGGCCTACAGTTTCAACCCCGTGGAGGGGAACCGGTTCCGTGTGGGAGGGAGGACCAGCAGCCAGTTCAGCCGAAACACCGAATTCGAAGGATACACGGCCTATGGCACCAAGGATGGGGTGGTCAAGTACGGGTTCGGCGGAAAGACCTTCCTGACCAAGGAGCCGCGTCTGATCGGCGGGCTCTATTTCAAGCACGATATGGAACAGCTCGGGCAAAGTACCGATGCCTTCCGCCAGGACAACATCCTGTCCTCCGTCTTCCGGCGAACGCCGAACGACAAGCTTACCCTGGTGGATGAATACAAGGCCTACCTGGACCGCGAGTGGTTCATGGGCTTCAGCAACATGCTCATGTTCCGGCACCGGACGATGTTCCCACGTGGGGCGCTGGAGTATGTCGGGTTCTCCGATGCGCAGGAACCGGAATTGATCAATAGCATCACCACTGCCGAGGTTATGCTGTACACACGCTTCGCCTACAAGGAAAAGTACGTGGCCGGTGACTTCACCAGGGTCAGCTTGGGCACGGTCTATCCTGCTGTGGAGCTTCAGCTGACCCAGGGACTGCAAGGTGTGTTGAACGGGGACTACGAGTATACCAAGGTCATCGGCCGGATACAGCATCGGCTGCAGTTCGGTACGTTGGGGTTCCTGAAATACACCGTGACCGCAGGCAAGATCTTCAGTGGACCGCTGCCTTACCCCTTACTTGTGCTCCACGCGGGCAATGAGACGTTCTACTTCGATGAACTCGCGTTCAACACCATGAACTATTTCGAGTTCATCAGTGACCGGTCGGCCAGCATGTTCCTCGAACACCACTTCGATGGGCTTTTCCTCAATCGCATTCCGCTTTTTCGACGGTTGAAATGGCGGGAGGTGGTCGGGTTCAAAGGGGTGGTCGGCCGCCTCGATCCCAAGCATCGTACGGAAATGGAATTGTTGCCGTTCTCTTACGACCTCAACGGCGGACCGTTCGCCGAGTTGAGCCTTGGCATCGAGAACATCCTGAAGGTGCTCCGGATCGATGCGGTGCGGCGCCTCACCTATCACGACCATGCCAACACACGGGACTGGGCCTTACGTTTTAAATTGAACATCACCTTCTGACCACATGCTCCGGGCTGTCGACATCTTCAAACGCTACAAGCGCCGCACGGTGGTGAACGGCGTGAGCGTGCAGGTGGAACAGGGCGAGATCGTCGGCCTTCTCGGCCCCAATGGTGCTGGAAAGACCACCAGTTTCTACATGATCGTCGGATTGGTGAAACCGAACGAGGGGAAGATCTTCCTGGACGAAGAGGAGATCACCGATCTGGCCATGTACAAGCGTGCACAGAAAGGGATCGGCTATCTCCCACAGGAGGCCAGCGTATTCCGCAAGTTGACCGTGGAGGACAACATCAAAGCGATCCTGGAAGTAAGCGGCAAGACAAAGGCCGAACAGGCTTCGAAGCTGGAGGAGTTATTGAACGAATTCGGCCTGCAGCATGTGCGCAAGAACATGGGCGATGTGCTCAGCGGGGGGGAGCGACGCCGTACGGAGATCGCGCGTGCATTGGCCACCGACCCCCGTTTCATCCTGTTGGATGAACCTTTTGCGGGTGTGGATCCCATCGCGGTGGAGGATATCCAGAGCATTGTCGCCAAGTTGAAGGACAAGAACATCGGCATCCTGATAACCGACCACAACGTGCAGGAAACGCTCAGTATCACCGATCGTGCCTATCTCCTGTTCGAAGGCAAGATCCTCAAGCAAGGCACCGCGGAGGAACTCGCTGCTGACGAGACCGTGCGTCGGGTCTATCTGGGGAAGAACTTCGAGCTGCGGCGGGCGAAGGTGTAACGTCACGCCGGGCGACGGGCTGGCTGTGCGAATGGGACCCGGCGTCTCACCCATGTCCGAAGCATTTTTGAGACGCCGGATAGCCCGCTGCGCGGATCTTCCGGCGTGACGAAGTGCTAAGGCCTAGGCTTCCTCCAGCGAGAACGCGTACTTCTCCATGATCTGGTTCGCGAGCAATTTCTTGCACGCTTCTTCCACTTTGGCTTCGGCGGCCTTCTTGTCCTTGGCCTCCACGTGCAGGGTGATGTGCTTGCCGATGCGCACGCCGGTGATCTCGGGCAGGCCCAGGTTCTGCATGCTGCCGCTCACCGCCTTGCCTTGTGGGTCCAGCAGGTTATCGTGTGGCATCACATCGATGGAGGCACGGTAGTTCTTCATGTTGAATGCGATCGGCTGCAAAGGCGCAAAGAGTGCAAATGGGTCGGCCTTGCGTCTAAGCCTTTGCGGCTATTTCTCTGTTGGTTTCGGGAACAACTTCCCCCAAAGCGGTGAAAGCAGGTACAAAAGTAGGATCAGCGGAACAGCAAGGATGCCGTACAAGAGCACCAGCACCAAGCCGGCCCCCATCAACAAGAAGATAACCTCGTTCCCCTTCCACTTGAAGTGCTTGAACTTGAGGGAGGGGAGGGGGAGTTCGGAGAGCATCAGGATCCCAAGAAGCAGGGCTGCAGTCAATTTCTGCACCGGATCTTCCATGAACATTCCGAACCGGTTCTGCAGCTCTACCGTGCCCGGGCCATCCAAGACGCCGATCCCCCAGGTGATACACCCCATCGACGCCCAGAACAGGGCATTCGCCGGTGTGGCCAGGCCGAGGAAGCCGGTGCTTTGCCGCGTGTCGGTGTTGAATTTCGCCAGACGCCAAGCCGATGCAGTGGTGATCACAAGCGCGCAGGTGACCGATGCCCAAAGCGGCTCACCGAACATTTCGCCATAAGGAGATGGAAAGGTCGATGGGACGAATTCGCGGTGCACGCTCGTGGCCAATTGGAGGGCTTCCAATGGACTGATGGTCGCGATGAACGCCGGCGCCACCCCGAACGTCACCATATCCGCCAGGCTGTCCAGTTGCGCACCCAACGGTGTGCCCCCACCCAAGGCCCTTGCCGCCAGCCCATCGAACACGTCGAACACGGCTCCGGCGAACACCAGCCAACACGCCAATGTTAACTGTCCTTGGGAGGCCAACAGGATGGAACCCACCCCGCAGGCTAGGTTCGCCGTGGTGAGCAGGTCCGGTATCCGGGGTAGGCGCGCCATGGATCGTTCGCAACTGCCCGGTGCCAAGGCTTTCCGGGTGGCCGAAGTTGGGATAATTTCGGGCAATGATCCAGGCCACCTTCCGTTGGAAGCTGCGTCAACCAACTAGCGAATGAAGACCTTGAAGACGAAGGGGATGCGGAGCGCGTTCCTGGCCTTGGCGGTGGTGGGATCGATAAACGGCCTTCTCGCACAGGACGCTCCCAAGTACAGCAACGAGTTCCTGGCCGTGGGCGTGGGGGCCCGCGCCTTGGGCATGGGCAGCGCCTACACCGCCGTAGTGAACGATGTGACCAGCGGCTACTGGAACCCGGCCGGCTTGCTCGGCGTGAAGGGCGATCTGCAGGTGGGTTTGATGCACAGCGAGTACTTCGCAGGTATTGCCAAGTACGACTACATCGGATTGGCCAAGCCGATCGATTCCATGAGCACCATCGGCTTCACCTTCGTCCGCTTCGGTATCGACAACATCCCCAACACCATCGACCTGATCGATCCCTCCGGGAACATCGACTACGACCGGATCACTTCCTTCAGTTCGGCGGATCACGCCTTCATCATCTCCTACGCCCGGAAGATGAGCGTACCCGGTCTTAGCATCGGTGGCAATGCGAAAGTGATCTATCGTCGCGTGGGCAGCTTCGGCAAGGCCTGGGGTTTCGGCCTGGATGCCGGTGCCCAATACCTGCGCGATAAATGGCGCTTCAGTGCCACTGCCCGCGACGTTACGGGGACGTTCAACGCTTGGAGCTACACCTTGGATGAACGGACCATCGACGTCTTCGCACAGACCGGGAACGACATTCCGACCAACAGTGTGGAGGTCACCCTTCCGCGCCTGACCCTGGGTGTTGCGCACCAGTTCAAGTTCGGTGCGAAGTTCAACCTGCTTGCTGCATTGGACCTGGAGAACACGTTCGATGGAAAACGGAACACATTGATCAAGTCCAACTTCGCCAGTACCGACCCTCGCTTAGGGCTTGAACTGGGCTATGCCGGTGTGGTCTTCATACGGGCCGGGGTCAGCAACATGCAGTACGTGACGGACATCACCGACAACAAGCAGTTGAGCGTGCAGCCCAACATCGGCCTGGGCTTGAAGATCAAGAGCGTCTCTTTGGATTATGCGCTGACCGACATCGGTGATAACAGCGTGGCATTGTACTCGAACATCTTCTCCCTGAAGTTCGATCTCTTCAAGAAGCCGTCCTCATGATACGACCGCTACTTGTTGTCCTGGCCCTCTTGCGCGTGGCCTGTTCGTTCGGGCAGGTCACCTATGGCAACGAGTGGATCGACCACGAACGGCAGTACTGGCGATTCGAGGTGTACAGCACCGGACTGCACCGCTTGGATTCCGCGACCCTCGCGGCTTCGGGATTCCCCATTGCGACGGTCGATCCCAAGGACCTGATGCTCTTCGGTCGCGAGGAACAGGTGCCCCTCTACATCCAAGGGGGAGATGACGGCGTGCTCAACGCCGGCGATCTGATCGAGTTCGTCGGAAGGCGGAACGATGGCTGGATCGACACCCGCATGTACGGTAGTCCGCAACAGCACGCCAATCCCTATTACAGCCAGTTCAACGATACCATCCGCTATTTCCTCACGTGGAATCCCGATCCCAGTGTGGCCAAGTTGCGCGTGGTGCCTTACGAGAACACCGATATCACCAGCCACACTCTGCGGACCTGGGCCTGGGGACTGTCCGTCCGGCCCTGTGCCGATTTCTACTGGCCGGGCAAGATCGAGCGCCCGTACAATGCCACCAGTGGTCTCATGCTGGAGAGCGAAGGATGGGGCGGCGGAGCTTTGTACACCACCGCAGGGCCTACGGAGTTGAACGTGACCACTCCCACACCGCGGGCGTTCGTTTCGTCGTTGGCACCCATGGCGCAGATCAGCATCACGACCGCGGCCTTGAGCAATGACGGAGGCGAAAGCTGGGATGACCATCACCTGAGGATCTACGCCGGGGGAGGCTTGTCCACGCTGTTCATCGACACCATCTTCCGCGGTTCACGCGTCGTGCGCAGTTCATTCGAGGTCTCCACCGTCACGATGCCGAACAGCTTCACGGCACGGTTCTTCGTTCCGCATGATCTCACGGGTCCCGGTCAAGTCGGCGTGTTCTCACCCAACTACCTGGATTGGCAAACACCGGCGGCCATCCTGGTCCGGTATCCGCGCGATCTCAACTTCATCAGTGAACCGGTCGACATCTGGGTCCAGAACCAACCCGGTGAAGACGTCGCCCGATTGGGCCTCGGGAGTTTCACCGGAACGCCGATCATCTATGCCGATGGCGATACGGTACGCCGCATCCTGCCCACGCAGGTCCCGGATTGGCAGGCTTTGGTACCGGCGCATGCCGATAGTACGACCACACATGCCTTCATCTGTGCCGAAGGCGCGATCCGCTCCATACCCGGCCTGGTGCCTGTGAACGGCACGGGCTATTTCGTGGACTACGGCGCCATGGACCCGGATTCGGCCTTCCTCATGGTCGCACACCGGTCGCTATGGAACGGTGCAACGGCCTATGCCAACTATCGGTCGGGCGCTGCTCCGGAACCCACACCTACGGTACTGGCGGATGTGGACGAACTCTACGACCAGTTCGGTGGTGGGGTGCCCAAGAGCTCGGTCGCGATCCGCATGTGGTGCAAATACCTGCTCGACACCTGGTCCACGGATCCATCGGGCCTTTTCCTGGTCGGCAAGTCGGTGATCACTCCGAAGACCGTGGTCTATGGACAAGGCTACAGGCCCGACGCGAACGGAGCCTATGCCCGATGCCTCGTGCCGTCCTATGGTTACCCGGCCTGCGACCAGTGCTTCACGATCGGATTGAATTTCGATCCACGAAGGGTGGAGATCCCTGTGGGCCGTTTGAGCGCCACACACGATCAACAGGTGTTGGACTACCTGGACAAGGTGATCTCCTTCGAGGACAACCAGACGCCGCCTGCGGCGTGGATGAAGAACATCGTCCACCTGAGCGGGGGGTTCGATGCCGAGGAGCAGGACCTGCTCGCGAGCTACCTGAACAGCCTGGAACCACTTGTGGACGAAACCACTTCGTTCGGTGGGCAGGTGACCGCTTTCCGGAGGAACAGTTCAGGCATATTCGCCACTGCCGCAGCTGATTCGGTGCGCAACCTCATCGAGAACGGGGTGACCTTGATGAACTTCTTCGCGCATGCCTACTCGGAGAACTTCGACATCACCATCGACGACCCCGACAACTACGACTGGCACGGCCGTTACCCCATGGTGATCGGCAATTCGTGCTACATCGGGAACGTGCATTTGAACGCCGACCTCGCCAGCACCAGCGAGGATTGGGTGATGCGGGACCAGGCCGGCCCGATCGCCTTCCTGGCCGCCACGGACCAGGGCTTCGCGTGGGTGCTGGGCGTCTATTCGTCCTGGTTCTACCGGAGCATCGGGAGCGCGAATTATGGCAGGGGTATCGGGGAACACATGCGGCATGCCGCGTTCAACATGTTGGGTACGGCGGATATGTATTCCACCTACACCGCGCACACCATGACCCTGCAGGGCGATCCGATCCTGGTCTTGAATTCGCCGGAACAGCCCGACTTTGAGGTGACCAACGCCGATATCCTCTTCGATCCCGCAACGGTCAACGCCGACGTGGACACCTTCTCGGTAAAGGTCGTGGTGCGCAACGTCGGCCGCATCATCACCGACGATGTCGGCGTTCAGCTCACCCGGACGAGTGCGGGGGCGGCGCTGGAGTGGCAGGCGCAGGAATTCCCCGAGGCCAGTGAGCTGCAGGGCCCGCTACGCGTGCACGTGGCCGCCGGCGTGCCGCCGCCGCAGGGGCCGCGCGCCATCGCGGTCTTCCGCATCGTCCAGGAGATGCTGTT
>DEQO01000200.1 GCA_002360495.1 Flavobacteriales bacterium UBA3364 | reverse complement strand
ACTACAAGATCAACATCATCGATACGCCTGGTCTGGACGATCTGATCGGTGAAACGATACCGGCCCTGCGGGTGGCCGACACCTGTGTCCTGATGCTCAACGCCCATCATGGGGTGGAAGTGGGCACCGACCTGGTGTGGGAGCACATGCAACGCTATGACCGGCCGGTGATCATCGGCGTGAACCAACTGGACCATGCCAATGCCGATTTCGATGCGACAGTGGCCCAAGCAAAAGAACATTTCGGAGCGGCCGTAACGGTGATGCAGTACCCTGTTGAGCAGGGCGACGGCTTCCACCGGATCATCGACCTGCTGAAAATGACGATGTACGTGTTCAAGGATGCGGGCGGCAAACCCGAGAAGCAGCCCATCCCCGGGTCCGAGAAGGAGCGCGCCGAAACGCTGCACAAGGAACTCGTGGAGAAAGCCGCCGAGAACGACGAGACCCTGATGGAGCATTATTTCGACAAGGGCGAACTGGATGAGGACGAAATGCGCATCGGACTGAAGAAAGGCATGATGGCCCGCACCTGTTTCCCCGTGTTCTGCCTGAGCGCCTTGCGTAACATGGGCAGCGGCCGTTTGATGGGCTTCATCGATAACGTGGCCCCCAGCGCGTTGGAAATGCCTGCGGAAACATTGGAGGGTGGCGGTACGCTGGCTTGCACTGCCGAAGGCCCAACGGTGCTCTTCGCGTTCAAGACGGTGATCGAACCACGCGCAGGGCACGTCACCCTCTTCAAGGTGATGAGCGGCGAAGTGAAGGAGGGCATGGACCTCGTCAACGATAACACCGGCGGTGCTGAACGAATCAACCAGCTGTTCATAGTC
Organism: Flavobacteriales bacterium UBA3364; assembly: GCA_002360495.1. Classification (GTDB taxonomy): domain Bacteria; phylum Bacteroidota; class Bacteroidia; order Flavobacteriales_F; family PHOS-HE28; genus PHOS-HE28. Next base: position 2,464 of record DEQO01000200.1, on the reverse strand, counting down.
GATGGGAAGGACCGCAAACCCGTGGACAAGCTGGTCGCCGGGGACATCGGCGGCACGATCAAGTTGAAAGGCACTTCAACAGCGCATACACTGCACACACCGGGCAAAGCGATCAAGCTGCAACCGATCGCCTTCCCCGAGCCAAGGCTGCGGCTCACCATCAAGGCGACCGACATCAAGCAGGAGGAAAAGCTCCATGCTGCATTGCTGGAGATCCAGAAGGAAGACCCTACGGTGGTATTGATCTACAGCCGGGAGACCGCCCAGCAATTGGTCGGCGGCCAGGGCGAACTGCATTTGAACCTGTTGAAATGGAAGCTCAGCCATCATTACAAGGTGGAAGCAGAGTATGGCAGCCCGCGCATCCCCTACCGCGAAACGATCCGCAAAGGCGCTGAGGCCAGCTACCGCCACAAGAAACAGACCGGTGGCAGTGGCCAGTTCGGCGAGGTACACCTCCGGATCGAACCCTGGTACGAGGGCATTGCCGAGCCTGAAGGCCGAAGCGTGCGCGGGAAGGAAGTACACGATCTGCCGACCGGTGGCGTCCTCGTCTTCTACAACTGCATCGTGGGTGGTGTGATCGACAACAAGTTCATGCCCAGCATCCTCAAGGGGATCATGGAAAAGATGGAAAAGGGGCCATTGACCGGTTCCCCAGCGCGCGATATCCGTGTGATCGTGTACGATGGCAAGATGCATCCGGTGGACAGCAACGACATCAGTTTCAAGATCGCTGGCCTGATGGCGTTCAAGGAAGCTTTCGTGAACGCCGCACCACAGTTGATGGAGCCGGTGCAGGAGATCGAAGTGCGCGTACCCGCCGATCTGATGGGCGACGTGATGACGGACCTGCAAGGGCGCCGCAGTGTCGTGATGGGCGTGGACAGCCAGGGTCGCCACCAGGTGATAAAAGCGCACACCCCATTGGCCGAATTGGACCGGTACAGTACCACACTGCGTAGCTTGACCCAAGGACGTGGTACGTATTCGGAGCGATTCCACCAGTACATGCCGGTCGCAGCTGAACTGCAACACAAGTTGGTGAGCAGCCACAAAGAGGAGGAAGTGGCGGCCTGATATCGACCGTCGACGAACGCCGATCCACGGTACCCGTGGGTCGGCGTTCCTTTGCAAGGTGATCACACGCGCTCCACTGACCACCATTCTAGGCTTGTCCATTGTTGCCAGTGGGTGCAACGTGGCCCGTATCCATGCGCGGAAATGCGTCGGACGCCTCGAACGGAACGACTACACGCATCACACCTTCACCGATGGATCAGGCGCACATTTCGTGTGGTACAGGGACAATGGCAGGAAGAAGATCCTGCTGTTGCATGGTTACACCGGCACAGGTGCCCTGCAATGGAGCAGAAGCGCGAAACTCCTGGGCGATGACTACGACGCGATCATGCCGGACCTCTTGTGCCACGGTCAGAGTACGAAGGATTGGGGCGATACACCCGGCGGGAACATCGATGCACAGGTCGCTCATGTGCGGTCGATCCTCGACAGCCTGGGCGTTGACGAACGTATCGATGTGGTCGGTAGCAGCTACGGAGGCGGTGTTGCCGCGCGGTTCGCTGAATTGCATCCTGAACGAGTGAAGAAACTCGTGATCTATGATGGCTTGGTGAGCGATTACACGGCGGCCATGGCCGATAGCATTGCACGCAGCATCGGTGCGGATGGAATGCTTGCGGTGATGGGCACGCCAACGGCGAAGGACCTGCGATATGGCATCAAGCTCTCGTTGTACCGTAACCCTCCCCTGCCCGGCTTCGTCCTGCGGCAGATCCATGAGGTGAACGTGGAACCCTTCCGCCCGGCACAGATCACCCTGATAAAGGACCTGATGGCCCACGAACCGCTCTTCGCCACCAAACGGTACGACTGGAAAATGCCCGTGTACCTGATCTGGGGCGAACGGGATGAACTGATACCGAACGCAACAGGTCGCGCGATCATGAAGCGCAACAACATCCCCGAAGAACATTGGACCACGATCCCGCGCACCGGGCACGTGGCGAACATCGAACGCCCCAAAGCCTTCGATCGGGCTTTGCGGAAGATCCTCGCGGAATGACCCCGTGATCGATCAGGGTTTCGCGAAGCCCTCGGAGCCTTCCGGGAACTCCACACCATCGTTCGAGGTGTCGATCTCAGCGGTCCTCATCATCGGGTCGATGATCACGGCTCGCACATCCGCCAGTGCTATGGGCAACGTGAGGGTGTACGTGGGGTCCGTCCACTGCCAGGGTTCCAGTACGGTAAAAACGTTTCTCTCCGCCGATGACTGTTTCGTTCCGCGCTGGAGGGACAATGGAACGTGGTAGTTCGCGCTGCGACCATCACGGAAGTCGACGCGCAGGTCGATCGGCATCAGCTGTTCGCCGATACGTTCCAGTTCGATCCGCAGTTCGCCGTCCTTCCCAAGGATGCTTCGGATCCCATAGTCCAGCGT
>DEQO01000052.1:388-16251 GCA_002360495.1 Flavobacteriales bacterium UBA3364 | reverse complement strand
CTCCAGGTCATAGGCGCTGCTGGTCTCCAGGTTCACGCCCTTGTCCAACACCTTGTCGATCACATAATGGAAGTGGTTGCTCTTCGTACAATAGAAGTACTCGTACGTGCCGCTGTAGTTGTGAGTGGCAAAGGCCTTTGCGAAACAGTTGCGCGCCAGTTCGATCTTCTCGCCGATCTTGGGCAGGTAGCTGATGCGCAACGGTGTACCGTGCTTCTCCAGCAATTCCACCAACGGCAGATCGTTCCAGACGAGCTGGTCCTCGTCCAGCTTGAACTCGTCCTTGGGGAAGTCGAACGTTTGCTCGATCAGGTCTACGTAGCGGGTCTTCATGCTTTGGAATGCGGAATGCGATGCTGGCCGTTGGCCCTTGTCTTTTGCCTGGATGGGGTCGCACCGTATCGAGAAGCAAAAGGACAGCGGCCCAAGGCGGGCTGTGGGTCCGGTACGTTAAGCTCGGCGCTAATGGTGGGACACCACCGAGGTTCGAGGCTCACGCGCATGGTCATCAGCGGAAGGCGTGACGGGCGTAATGCGGATCGCCTGCACCGCGGAGAATGGCCGATCCCATGTACAGCGGGTCGCAGATACCGGTGGTTCGTTCGCGGTCCATCATAACTGCCACAAAGTAACAGGAGCAGGGAACGCGAGGGGCGGTCCGGAGAAAATTTCTGGAAGGCTGCTGAGCGGTCACAGCCACCGCTTCCGTCGGAACCAAAGCAGCATCACCCCGGCGATCACCGCCATGGACCCCATTACCATGAAGTAGCCGTAGCGCCAGCGCAGTTCGGGCATGTAGTCGAAGTTCATCCCGAACACACCCACGATGAAGGTGAGCGGGATGAAGATCGTACTGATGATCGTGAGCAGTTTCATCACCTGCATCATTCGCGCGTTCTGCCCGGCGTGGTAGGTGTTCTCCAGGCTGGTGAGGATCTCCCGGTCGGTATTGATGGTCTCGGCGATGTAGACCGTATGGTCCTGCAGGTCGTTGATGTAGCGGCGGGTGCTCTTGTCGATCAGTGGGCTCTGGATGCTGTTCAGTCGTCCGGCCAGTTCACGGGTCGGTGTCACGTAGCGGTTCACACCGATCAACAGCCCCCGCAGCTCTTGGATGGTCAACAGGTCCTCGTTCCCGGGGCGCACCATGATCTTGCGTTCCAATTCCTCGATGCGTTTTCCCAGGTCCTCGACGATCAAGAAGTAGTTGTCCACGATCACATCCAACAGGGCATAGAGCAGGTAATCCGCCCCGGCGCGGCGTACTCGGCCGAGGTCCTTGCGGATCCGTTCACGGATCGGGTCAAGGACATCACCCGGTCTTTCCTGGAAGGAGATCACGAGGTTCTTCCGCAGCACGAAACAGATCTGTTCGCTGTGTACGCCGCCGGTCTCCTCATCCAGTCCCAGCATTTTCGCTACCACGAAGAGCGTGTCCTGGTATTCCTCCAGCTTGGGCCGGTGGTCCGTGTTCAAGATATCCTCGAGCAACAGCGGGTGCAGGTTGAAGCGTTCGCCGACAGCGAGGAGCACCTTGTCGTTGTTCAACCCATCGATGTCCAGCCAGGCATGCTCGCACACCGAATTGGACTCCACGAATTCGGCGATGGAACCCATCCTGCGTTCCACCATCTTGTCGGGATCGTACTCGAAAAGTGTGATCGTGGTCTGTTCGGATCCGTCCCCACCTACCTGCACGAGGGATCCCGGCGGTAGCCCGCGCTTTTCGGATCGTTTCCGGACCTTTTTCATGGCATTGCGGTCGGGCGGTCGATACTGACGTCCTTTGGCAGCGGTGTGAAGGGTCGATCGTACGCGTAGGAGAATTCGATGCCTTCACGAACGAACGCCGTGCGTATCGAGCGGTTCAACTCCTGGTGCATTACACTGGCGGTCCCCGGATCCTTCGCCCACACCAAGGCGCGCAAACGGACCCCCTGTTCGGTCAGCGATACCACCCGGACGATGACATGATGCTCACCGTTGTCGAACTCGTGCGCTGTGCGGCGATCCAGGCAGGAGGGATGTGCTTCGGAAAGCTCCTGGAGCAAGGCGATGGCCTTCTCCATATCACTGGTGTACGTGATGGTGACGTCCACCTGTTCACACACGGTCTCGTCCGCGATGGAACTGTTCACGATATACTCGTCGCTGATGATCGAGTTCGGGATGATCACGCGACGGTTCTCACCGGTGACAAGGACCGTGTGACGGAGGGTGATATCCTCAACGATACCCGAGTATTTGTCCGCGATGCGGATGGTATCGCCCACTCGGAACGGCTTGAAGGAGACGATGAAGATGCCGCTGATGATGTTGCTGAACGCACGTTGGGTGGCCAGGCCCAGGATCGCGACAAGAATTCCCGCACCGGCGAAGAGCGTCACGGCCAGGTGCTTGATCGATGGGATCATGGAGATGATCGTGCCGAAAGCGGCGAGGCCGACGATGAAGCGAAGGGCGTTCTTCAGGAACTTGTAGCGCGTGGCATCCTCGCGGCCCTTCTCCGATCGTTTGTAGGCCCGGCGCAGCAGGAGGTACAGGACACGCTCCACGATGAACGCGGTCACCAGGACCAAAACGATCTTCGCAAGGAGAAGCAGGTTGAAACCCAGCTTGTCCATCACGATGTTCACGCGGTCGGTGAAAGTCTCGGTCAAAGGCATGTTCGGCGGTCGAAGTTAACGGACACGCGCAGAGGGGTCAGGTGTGCGGGTCGTCAGATATCCGAAAGATCACGACGAAGCACAGCATGGCCCTCCAGCGTAACGACCGGTTTGCCCCGCCGGAAAACGCTCATGCCTGTGCCATGCAATTCCATCCGATCCCCGCTGACCTGTAGCAAGGCACCCTCACGCAGCCCGGCCACGGTGCTTCGGGGGTTCAAGGCCAGATACTCGGCAATGCGTTGGCCGCGGCTCTCACCGCCATGGCCAGGGATCGTGGCTTCGGTGTAGTGTGGATTGATCTGGAACGGTACGAAGTGGAAGGCTTTCAGCGAGGGAGGTTCCACGATGGGCATATCGTTGGTGGTCATGATCGTGGGGCAGGCCACGTTCGCTCCTGCGCTCCAACCCAGGTAAGGTAGGCCGCGTTCCACACGATCCCGGAGCGTCCGTATCAGCCCTGAGCGGTACAGCGAACGCAACAGGAGGAAACTATTGCCGCCACCGACGGCGACCAGGTCCACGCCGTCCATTGCTGCGTTCTGGTCCGTCGCTTTATGCAAACCGATGGTCTCACGACCGAAGCTGGCGAAAACTTCCGCCACCTTCTCCACATAAGCGTCCTGCTGGTCTTCCGGAGCGGCGAAAGGCACGAAACCGATCCGTTGCCGTCCTGCAAGGAATCGGTTCACATACTGGCGTGGCCATTCGAAGAACGGTTCTCCGGGTAGAGTGGAGTTGGAAAGGAGAAGGAGTTCCATGTTCATTCGATCACATCCCCGTGGATGGTCAATTCGAACGGTGAAGATGCATCTTTCACCTCCAACTGGATCGATCGTTCCATAGGTCCGGGACGGGTGCGGCCGGAATAGTGCAGAAGGATCGGACCAGTTCCTCCGGGCATGATCGCTCCGGGAACGCGTTGCACCTGTACACAATCACAAGAGGATCTGCCACGGATGATCTCCAACGGGATACTTCCGGTGTTGGTCAAGGGGATCATGAAGTCCTGCGGGACACCTTGCCGGACGGTCCCGATGGAATAGGTCATCGTGTAGCCCAACGGGATCCCGGCCTCTTCCAGGTGGATGCGCTCCACTTCGATGCGTCGCTCGCGAGCAGCTTCTGCACTGTAGACCGACCGCCTCAGGTCCTTCAGGTCATCGCTTACACCTGTTGCAGAGCGCTCCTCACCGAAGGGCAGGACCCGCAAGCGTAATATGCCGCCGTTGGCCGCTGTGCTGTCCATGAAGCTCCGGAGCTTGCCGTTCTCTGCGTTTCGCAGGTGGTTACGCAGCGTCTCGATGCGGCGCAGGCTCAAGTTCCGGTTGTAGTCGTTCAAGGCGAGCGGACTGGCATGGCCGCGCACGTCAAGGGTGATGCGTTCTCCACTCTCCAATGCAGGGATGAGCGCTTCCACGAGCGCATCCAGCTTCGCACGGCCCGGATCCGCTTCCTCACGGAAGAACGCGTTGATCGCCATTGGATCGCCGTTCTCGTTGCGGTACGTGGGGAAGAGGTTCTTGTACGCGTCGTACGTGGTGCCGTAGGTCTGTCGCGTGCTGGTGAGCCGTGTGCGCGGTTCCGGTTCGTCGTTGTGGAAGTACAACTTGAGCGGGAACTCAGCACGCAAACGCATCAACGAAGCCGAAGGGTCGCTGCTTATCCGCGGTACGCTGTCCGCGTCCGTGACGATCGACGTATCCTTCGATGGTCCTTGCGGAATGCCCTCGATCCGGTAGATGTCGTTGCAGCACGTTGCACCCTTCGCTGCGAAGGAGCCTTTGCGGTTGCTGGTGAACCAGCCGCTGCCGGTCAAGGCATCATGGACAGGGTAGAGGTCGTTGGCCGATGAGTTCAGGGATATCATGTTCTCCGGACCATTCACGGCGTTACGCCAGTTGATACGGAAGATGTCGTAGCCACCCAGGCCGGGGTGGAAGTCGCTGCTGAACCAGAGTGCGCCGGTCGATCGATCGTAGGAAGGTGAGACCTCGTTGCCCGGCGAATTCACCAGTTGACCGGCATTGTGGATGTTGGAGACCGCAGCACCGTTCAGGTCCGCATACCAGATGTCCATTCCGCCTTCTCCACCTTGAGCGGCGAATAGCAGCATGGGCTCCCCGTCCATCATTGCCACCCATGGCTGCGTCGCATCGGGATGGGCTTCCATGCCGGTCAAAACCTGTGCGGGACTGTTCGGTGTCCGCGTCGCGATGTGTTTCGTGCCATCCGCATCGATCATGGTGAAATACATGCGTTCACCGTCCGGCGCCCACATCAGGTTGGCGATGGAGTGGCCCATGGCATCCGGCTGTGCGGCTTCAGCCATCGGTTGGCCCCAACCCCCCGGTACAGGCCGGCTGTTGTAGATCCCGATGTGATAGTTCGAAGTGTCCTGCACTTCACCGTCATCGTTCAACTCACCGCGTAGGCTGGTGAACCACAGCAGACTGTCGGGCCCCATGCGCGCGCCGAACTCGCTGTCGTACGTGTTCACCGGTCCGGGAAGATGCGCCACTACGAATTCGGTGCTCTTCGCTTCACCGGCGCGCTGGCAACCCGCTATCGCGTTCACCGCGCGGCGTGAAACGACCGATGTCTTGTCCTTTTCCTTCTGCAAGACCTTGTTCCAAGTGGCTCTCGCATCATCGTAGCGGCCATCGCAGAGTTGCATCTCCCCCAGCCATCTCAAGGCCTCACGATGCGTACGTCCCGCATCCTTCCGGTACACGCGCTCGTACAGATCGGCCGCCTGTGGATATTGGTTGCTCAAACGGCATGCTTCCGCCTGTTTCCATTGCAGGCTCATTCGTCCCGGATCCAGTTCAAGCGCTCCGGCATAGAAACGGGAGGCGCCGTAATGTTCGCCCCGGGCGAAGGCGGCATCGCCCCACGCGGTCCATTGTTCCACGGATTGCGCACGACCGATCAGGCCGAACGATCCAAGAAGGAACACCAGGAGGGTATTGCGGGCCGTGACCATCGATCAAAGCTGTTCGGGACAGGCTTTGAACCGTACCGGAACGGCGGGGTGCCTGCGGAAGATGCGCACAGCGGTGATCTCGAACCCTCCACGATTGCGACTGGCGGGGACGAGATCGCTGGTATTGATGTCATAGCTCGATCCGAAGGTCCAATCGTCATACTCGAAACCGACGTAGAGATAGCCCGCATCGGCGGCACGGTAATGAGCACCGAATTGTACGGCACGGTTCAGGCCATAACGGTCCAGCAGGATGTAACGCAGGTTGGCCCCAAGGTCCATTTCGTTGAAGGTGCCTTGTTGCATGTATTGCACCATGGGCATCAGGTCCAGGTCATCGCTGATCGGGAATTGTCCCAGGGCATGTACACCGGTGCGACCATCCAACGGAACTCCCGGCCCACCGAGGAAGCCGATCATCGGATGCGTGAGGTTGAACAGGCCGAACCCGACTTGAAGGGCGGTTCTCGGTGCAGGAGTGTAGCGGTAGACAAGTCCGGCGTGCAGATCGGGATGTACCAGCCCGAAACGATCGAATCGTTCCCCGTTCGCGAGCGACGGATCGTAGTAGAAGCCGTTGTACTGATTGTCGAACGTGAGCGCGCTTTGGTCCAGGGTCAATGATGTAAGACCGAATTGGACACCACCTGTGATGGCCTGGTCCTTCTCCGTTCCCCATCGTTGCGTCCAACTGGCGCCCAAGCTGAAGTGGAACTGGTCGAGGCGACTATCACCCGCTCTGTCGTTGTAGAGCCACGCGCCCACGCCAAGACCCGGCACGCCGGCAACGTTGGCCGCATCACCGCCCAAGGCGAAGGTCCGGTAAGGCACGGTGACCGATCGCCACTGCTGTCGGAAGATCCCGTTCACCCGATAGTCACCCTTGAATGCACCGATGCTTCCGGGCCCCAAGGAAAGCGGAGCATTGAAGAATTGGGAAAAGTGGATGTCCTGAGCGGAACTTCGATGGGGGGTGAACGAGCTCATGATCAGTACCCCGAGCAGCACCGATCCCGTGGCGGCGCGTGGCGCGTGGCGAGCCTGTCGACCGGCATTGCCGGCGGCCCGGCCGATCGTCACTCGATGCACACCACACTTCATCATCGCACCACGCTAACGTTACCTTTCGTGAAGAAACGCTGTCCGTCAATGCACAGAACGGTCAGGTGATAGACGAACACCGCCGGGTCGACCGGTCTTCCTTCGTATGTGCCATCCCATCCCTTGGCTTGGTCCGTTGTAGCGAACACCTTTTCGCCCCAGCGATCGAAGACGAGGAACTCCAATTCCTGAATGGCCCTGCCGCGAACGAACAGCACATCGTTGTTGCCGTCTCCGTTCGGTGTGAAGGTGTTGGGGACGAAGATGTCCGGATCGGCGCAACGCAGGTCGCGGACTTCCACTTTCACGGAGGCAGGTCGTGTACAGATCCCGTCACTGACCGTGACGGTGAACGTGGTGGTCTGTTGCACGTCTGCGGTCGGGTTCGCGATCGTGGGGTTGCTCACAAGTGCCGGCGGCGACCACGCGTAGGTCAATCCGGGAGGTGAGGCAAGCAGTTGGACGGTCGTGCCGGGGAGAACGATCGCCTGATCGACCTGTGCACCGAACGTGCTTCCAGAAAGACCGGAAACCTGGACGGTCGCGCTCCCGGTCCATTCGCAACCCGATGGAGAAGTGACGAAGGCTTCGTAGGTCGTGGTTTCGGCAGGCGCAACGGACACGCTTATCGTTCCCTGGCCCGAAACGATGTCCGCATCCGGCTGCCAGAGGATGGTGGACCCGGCATCGATCCCGGTGAGCGTCAGGGTTGAGGTGTCCGTAGCGCACAATGAAACGTCGCCGGAAACCGCAGCGTCAGCGAAGGACACTGCAACATTCACGCTGTCCTCACCGGAACAAACGGATCCATTCGAGCCACGTACATGGTACATGCCGCTGATGGCCGGGTCCAGTAGGAACAAGCTGTCCAGCCCTGGAAGGTTGAGGGTGTCGAGGAAGAGGGACGAAGAACTCCAGATGAAGTCATCCGCAGTGCCATTGCTATTGGCAGACAACGTGATGCTGGCGACCGGGCCGCAGATCAAGGTGTCGTTCATCGCGGACACTACCGGACCGGCGGGGGCCACGACGACATCATGTACCACCTCGTCGGAACCGTTGCATGCATTCGGGTTGCTGGCCGTGAGACGGACCGTGTACGTGCCAGGTGCGCTGTACGTGTGGGTAGGGGAAGAGAGCGTGGAGGTGAGATCATCACCGAAATCCCAGAAGTAACTGTTGCCCGGCCCGCCGCCGCTCAGGTTCGCGAATGTGAAGGTGCGTTCCGCGCAGAGCACGTCCGGTGCGGAGAATGCGGCCACCACGAGCGGGGTCCCGAAATCGAACTTGAAGACACCGAGGTTGCAGTTGGAGCTGTTGTTCGTGTTGCTCCAGGCCCCAGGTGTCGTGGGGAACTGGTCGCTCCCGCCACAACCGGCACACACGGCCTCATACACGCGCCCGCGACGGTCGAAACGGCTCGTGCCGCCGTCCACATGTTCTTCGCTGTTGGGACTGCCGAAGAACGTCGCATAGTACAAGCTGTCCATGTCCACTTCGAACACCGCGAGGTAGAAATCGTTGCCATCCGTCGTGGCTTGGTACGGGTTCTTCAATGGCATTCCGGTCACACCGAGCGCCAAACCGATGCCGATGTCACTTCCCCAGCCGCTCACGTAGAGTTTGTTGCAATAGTCAACGAGAAAGGCCGTGGGGCTTATGTCCAGCGTACCGTCCCCAACACCGAAGCGCGAACCCATCAGGAGTGTGCCCAATGCGGGGTCCAACTTCGCGATGAACTGGCCGGCGCCAGGTGTGTTGTATGGCGCATTGAAGATCAACTGGGTGCCCGGTGCCAGGGTTTGCCCATAGAGGAATACGTTGCCGTCCTGATCGAGATCGATGAAATATGCCTGGTCGTATGCCGTGCTACCGTAATAGGTAAGTGCTTCGATGGATGAGCCGTCCGCACTATAGCGCCCGGAGAATGCGTCTGCCTGCCCCCCTTGGTATGTGGTACGGTACGCACCCGGTGTGCTGGCAAGGTCGGGACTTACCGTTCCACCGCAAACGAAGAGTTCACCATCGTCATTGAGCGCACCTCCGAAAGCGGCGTCGGCGGATGACCCGCCGATGAACGTACTCCACTCCAGATCGGTCAGGGCCTGGTTCAACCGGAGCACGACACCATCGTGCGTTCCGCCGCCGTAAACGGGTTGCGGCGCGTCGGAAGTCACGGGAAAGTCAAGGCTCTGCGTGCAGTTGATAACGATGATGTCCTCGTTCGCATCCAGAAGCACCTCGCCCCGCATCTCATCAGCGTAATTGACCTTGAGGGCCGCGGCGCTGTTGTGGCCATCGTTCAAGGAACCACCGAGGAAGGTGCTGCCCAGAAGTTGGGTCCCGTCCGAGGAAAGCCGGGCTACGATCATGTCCGATCCCAATGGGTAGCTGACACCGATACCTTCGGGTTGGTACGTGGTGCCACCACCGAAGGAGGCGTCCATGGCACCCGCGGTGGTCGGGAAGTCCGGGGAACCAGTGGTACCCAGGATGATCACCTCATGGTTGCTGTTCACGATCAGGCTGTGAGGCAGATCATCACCACTGCCGCCGAGCATCGTGCTCCAGATCAGGAAGCCGCCTGTGGTATCGTACTTGGTGACGGCGATGTCGGTGCCTGGGATCGGTGTAGTCCCGCTCTGTCCATCGCCACCGGCCCAGAAGGTCTGGTACGCACCTACGGTGGTAGGGTAGCCGTTCCCGAAGGAGGAACTTCCTCCATACAGGAAGCCATTTTCATCATAGGTGGCGGAGTAACCGAAATTGTCGGTGGTCGCACCGCTGTATGTACTGAACGCGAGGACTGGATCGATCACGAGCGCGGTGCTGTTGTCGTATTCGCCCAGTTCGAAACGGACCACGCCGTTCCTCAGCACGTACCTGCATGCTATTCGGGTCCGAACGCCGTTCAGCTCTTGATAAGCCAGGGGAATGTGCTCCTCTATGTTCCCGAGGGAAGTAGTGATGATCAAGTGGTCGTTCTTCAGTACCACGTCATCGGCACCATCATACGTGAATGCAACCGCTGCGGGGTCCGCCTCCGGCGCGATCATGAGGTCGTATTTCAACCCCTTTTCCGCACGCCGCACGCGAAGGTCCACTCCGGGATAGAGGTCCTGGGTAAGGGTCGCATCGTACGCGCGTGCGCCGCTGCCCCACTTCAGGGGGTCATTCCCTTGGAAGAAGTTGTAGGTCCCCGGCTGTTGATCGATCCCTTTTGCATGGCCTCCGCCGCCAACGAACCGGAGCCTTACAGCGTGATGATGCACAGTAGGGTTCGGTTTGTCCGAACTGCTGTGGTCATGGGTGTGGTTTATGGCACTGCCATCGTACCGGTCGATCAGGATGGCTCCCCGCTCGCACCAAACGGTTGCACCTGGCAGTTGCGCCTGATGCGTCACGACCTCGGGCCATTGTCCCTTGTTCTCCACGAAATGCATACCGTTCTGGGCCATGAGCTCTGCGGTTGCGCAAAGGAGAGCCATGGTCGGGACGGAGCGGGACAGGACCATCATGGCCGACTAAAGTACCGCACCGCCGACGCTTATCGCGATCGGTCGATCGACCGTCCATGGAAAGTCAATGCGTTCTGCGATCCATGGAGAAGGCATGGACGTTGGACCTGTATCGGGTCCCTTTGGTGCGGGCATTCAGGTCCGAAGGCCCCCCATCTTGATAGCAGTGGCGCAGAGGGCCTGTATGAATGACCTGTTCACGTTCCACGGAATGAGGATGCGGGTGGGGCGCCAGTTGGTGCGCGAATTCAGGATCCAGGCCTGAGCGGCTTGGTGGTCCTGCATGTAACTGATGGTGTCCAGCACACAGCGCTCTTGCTCCGGATGGAATGGCGAACGGAACGTTGCTCGGTCCTTGCCAACTGCACCGGACACACCGGGAATAATGGACTTTCTCAGCCGCAATGCGATCGGGTGGACATTGCGGGAGTACGGAGCATCGGAACCGGAAGCCGCCTGTCGCATCGTGAGCGAAGGCCTTTTCGCGACTTACCGTGTGGGAGTCTTCGAAACGCCTGTAAGGGCACCCTGCTTTTGGAAAGCTTCTGCATCGGCGTTGACCGTCATACGGAATTCCACACGCCGGTTCTTGCTCCGGCCTTCTTCCGTTTTATTCGACGCGATGGGCTGGTTCTTCCCGTGCCCGATCGGTACCAACCGATCACCGGTGATGCCGTGCGCTTCCATGTATTGCAACACCGACAAGGCACGTTGCTGCGACAGGTCCAAGTTGTATGCGCGACTTCCGATGTCGTCGGTGTGCGCTTCGATCACGAGCTTCAGTTCCGGGTGCTGGCGCATCAATCCGGTCACCTGTTCCAGTATCACTTCGGACCCCTCGCCGAGATCGGCGCTCTTATAGGCGAAGTGGATCGCGTTGGTGCGCAGTTTGGTATGGTCCAGTTCCTGCAGTGATGCCATATCGAGCTGGCTCAGGTCCATCAGTTTTTCCATCTGGAGCTGGTGTACTTCCGCATCCAGGAACTGGAGTTCCTTCACTTTCCTGAACACCTTGTACAATTCTTCCATGTCCTTCGTCTCACCGACGGAGTAGGTGTAAACACCACGTTCAGGGTCGAAGCGTTCCACCACGCGGTAGAGCTTGCGCACCTCGGCGAACTTCGGGTCATCGAGGCTGATCCTGTCCTTGGAAGCGAACAGTTCCACCGAGAACGTGGCGTCCCCGAGTTCATCCATGGTCACACCCATCTGATCGAACGGTAGCTCTTGGTACTCGAAGCTGTGGTTATTCCCCGCCGCATCCTGGTATGTGGCCACCACCGCCATGTCCTCGTGGTCGCGGAAGCGGTCGAGTACCACGATCTTCCGCGTATTGCAGCGGTTTGCGATATGCCCATCGGCGTCCGGGACGGAGAGGATATCGAGTTTCACTTCATACACGCCCGGTGCCCGGAACGTATGCTGCGTCCTGTTCCCGTACAGCAGCGAGCCGTCGCCCATGTCCCAATGGAACTCGCCGGCCTGCATATCGGGCAGATGACTTTGTTTCGCGTCCAGTATCAAAGCTCTCCCGGTGCGGACCGTATCTGGGGCGCTGATCCACGCCTGACGGATGTCTTCGATCACGAAGTCGTGCCGTTTCAATTCTTGGAACACGGAGCCCGACCTTCGATCGATCAGCAGCGATCGTACGGTGAACGTGCCGGGATCCTTGTAGCAGTGGTTCGCAATTGTTCCGGTGATCCTCGTTCCATCGCCCAAGTCCCACACATGGTCCAATGGGAGAGTGACCGTAGCGGCGTGAGGCCTGGTCTTCAGCGAATAGCAGTAGTTGTTCAATTGTTGTGGAGCACACTCCCTGAATTTGGGTACCGTGCGCTTGAACGAGAAGATGCGGTCTATCCCGGTCCGGTCCGTGCTGAACCAACCACTACGGCCATCGGGGCGCATGGCCATGCCCAGGTCATTTCCCGGGGAATTGATGGGCGCCTCCAAGGCCTGGGGTGGTAAGAAGTTTTCACCATCGATATGGACCACATAGATGTCGAGTTTGCCTTGCCCTCCCACCCGATCACTGGAGAAGTACAGCGTTCCATCCTGGCCAAAGGCCGGGAATACATCATTATCCGGACCGTTGATCATGGGACCGAGGTTGACCGGAATGGTCCAACCATTGGATCCGCGTACTGAACGATAGAGATCGACCTTGCCGAACCCCCCGGGCATGTCGCTGGCGAAGATCAGCGTGTCACCATGAGCGCTTAGCGCGGGGTGCATGGCGGAGTACTTCGTCGAATTGTGCTCGAACGCGGTCGGTGCGCTCCACGTCTCGTTCGTCCGGGAGCTGAAGTACAAGCCCAGATTGGAGTTGTTGCCGTTGAAGTTCGAGAGTTTCTTGGGCAGCACTTGGTTGCGGGTGAAGCAAATCGACCGACCACCGTCGGTGAACGTGGCAGGGCCATCGTTGACCGGTGTGGCCAGGTTCGAACTGAACAGGAAGGGTCGGCCTGGGACATCATCCTCCATCGGTACCCAGTAGAGGTCGGCGAGTGGTTTCCCTGTTTCCGCGTTCTTGAAGGCGATCGTCGCTTCGGATTCCCGCAATGAACATATGACCAAGCCACTGTCCAGGAAAACCGGGGCATAGTCCTCCGCCAGAGGGCCTAGGTCCAGCGGCGTTACCTCATGGATCTCCTGGGCGGAAGCGGCCGAAGCCGCAGCTAGGAGCATGGATATCAGGAGAAGGCGCTGCATTAGAAGTAGCGGGGGTCTTTGACCCGGATACGGTAACCGAATTCATACTGCACCATCAGTTCATGCGAACCGCGATGGTACGGGAGCAGGCTCGAGAGACCCACGTCGTAGGCGTAGCCAAGTCGCCATTGAGGAGTGGGGAGTACCTCCAGTGAGGCAATGAACGCATCACCTGTTCGATAGGAGGCTCCGACCCAGACCTTGTCCTTCAGGATCAGGTTCGTGCTCAGATCGGCTTGCACACCGCTGGACACGCGGTAACGTATCAATGTCGACGGCTTCAGCTTGATGTCCTTGTTCAATTGGTACACGCGACCACCGGTGAGCATGGGTTGCAGGTCCGCCTTCGTTTCGTTGATCCTCCAACCTTCGGAAGTGGATGAATAGCGGTGCAGTATCAGGAAAGGAGAAGAGATGCCTACGAACCAGGACTTCGTGTAGTAGTAGGCACCCGTACTGAAATTGGGCCTGAAAGCACTGCGGGTATCCGTGGAAAATGACTGATCGCCGGTCTGTTGTAGTGCAAGGGTGGTCCATTGGCTTCGGAAAATGGTGAACCCAGCTCCGATCCCGAATGATAGTTTGCCCTTGCGGAAGCGGATCCGGTAGGCATAATTGGAGAATACGCCCGTTTCCTGGCTAACCCCGATCCTGTCGTTATAGACGAGCAGTCCAAGACCGAGTTTGCGACGTCCCATGGGTGCATGGACGCTGAGGAGTTGTGTCACTGGGGCGCCCTCGAACCCGACCCACTGGTGACGGTAGGTCAGGTTCGTTGCAAGTGCATCCCGACTACCTGCATAGGCAGGGTTGATGACCAATCCATTGAAGAGGTATTGGCTCGTCAGGGGGGTGTGCTGTGCGAACGACATGACCGGGAGCGCTAGGCCCGCAACCAATAGGGTATGGAAGAAGGACCTCACCGCTTGATAACCACGAAACCGTTGTACGTGTCTTTGCCGGATAGGTTCAACACGTAGAAATACGTGTCATTCGGGAGTTCATGGCCGTTCTTGGAATGGCCGTCCCAGTCATTCGCGTAGGAATCGTTCTCGTACACCATTTGTCCCCATCGGTTGAACACAGCGAGCTTGCTTCCAGGATAGGCCGCCATGCCGGTGATCTCGAAGCGGTCGTTGTGACCATCACCGTTCGGTGAATACCCCTGCGGGATGAAGAGTTCACCAACGTTCACGACCAACGTGTCCCATGCCGACTGGCAGTCCCCGATGAATGCATGGATCAGGAACACGTTCCTGCCGAAGGCCATCCCCCGGACGTTTGTCCCGTGCCGTGTCGGGTCGGCGAATGTTCCGGATCCCTCCAGAACGGTCCAAAGCACCTGAGCACCCGGGGTTGAGGACGATTGCAAGTGGGTATCCATCTGTTCCTCCAGGTTCTGGTCGGGCCCGGCATCAACGGAAATGGGCGATCCGGGGTCATGGAATACGACCGTACAGATATCGCTTGCGCTGCATCCATTGTTGGTCACGGTCCAAGTCATCGTATAGGTGCCATAGGAAGCCACCGTGACATGCGCGACCGGATCGGTGGTCGTCGGGCTGAACGTCGCCTGCCCAGACCACGTGCCCTGTCCATCGATGACCAACGCGGACAGGTCATGCTCATATCCGCAGACGGTTGCATCCGGTCCTGCATTGGCGACGGGAACGGAGGTGATCGCGATGTTGGAGGACCAACTCTCGGCACAAGCCCCTGTTCCGGCGGTGTAGGTCACTTCAAGGATGCCGCTCAACCCGGCGGGGCTAAACATGTTCCCGATCACCCCGGGTCCGGACCAAGTACCGCCAGGGTCGCCGGTGATCAGTGCGTTCAAGTCCACTGGGGAGGCATTCCCGCAAATGCTGACCGGCGCTGACCAACCCGCGTCGAAGGAGGTTACGATCTCGACTTGCTGGTCGCTGCTCGTCGGGCAATTTCCCATGATGGAATGCGTGATCGTGTATGTCCCTGCTGTACTGTTGGATGGGTCGATCGTACCGGTCACGGGGTCGATGACCAATCCCACACCCGCACTGAAGGACCCGTTCGGGGATACCGTCTGGGGCGTTGTCGTCCCCGTGTTTTGGCAGAAAACGTTCGTGCCATAATTGAAAGAGGGGTCCATCTGGCTGTTGAAGGTCACCGAGATCTCGTCGCTTGCGGTGCAGCCAGGGATAGTTACGGTCCAGGTTAAGATGTAGACGCCGGGCGTCGAACAAGTGATCGTCGTATTCGGGTCCGAAGTGTTCGTGAAAACGACCTGGGTGGGGCCGCTCCATATCCCTTCGCCGATCCCAGCCATTGTCAATGTGGTTGCACATGTAGCTTGGTCGGGCCCGGCGTCACTTGAACAGTTGATCGTTGCCCCGACGCAGTTGCAATTGGAGTTCCACACGTCACCACTAGTATCCGGATCACCGTCATCGCATGAGGAGCCGATCGTGTTGGTCCCGTTGACAACACCCAAGCAATCCGTGCAGGAGGCGTTCGCGATCAAACCGGTGGTACCGCCGGAGCAGACACCGCAGGCATCAACGCTGGCCGTTCCGTTCACGACACCCGCGCAATCGAGGCAGGTGCTGTTGGGTGTGATGCCGGTCGTTCCGCCAGAGCATACACCGCAAGCATCAACAGAAGCCGTTCCGTTGGCGACCCCCGCGCAATCGAGGCAGGTGCTGTTCGGTGTGATGCCGGTGGTACCGCCAGAGCAGACACCGCACGCATCAACGCTGGCGGTTCCGTTCACGACTCCGGCGCAATCGAGGCACATGCTGTTGGGGGTGATGCCAGTGGTACCGCCAGAGCAGACACCGCAAGCATCCACAGAAGCCGTTCCGTTGGCGACCCCCGCACAATCGAAGTTGATCGGCGTTC
>DEQO01000052.1:0-210 GCA_002360495.1 Flavobacteriales bacterium UBA3364 | reverse complement strand
TATCGTTCTCGGTGCTGGGGTTGTTGTCGTTACAGGCCGATCCAAGGATGTTGGTCCCGTTGACAACGCCCAAACAATCGGTGCAGGAGGCGTTCGCGATCAGTCCAGTGGTACCGCCGGAGCATACACCGCAGGCATCCACAGAAGCTGTTCCGTTGGCGACGCCCGCGCAATCGAAGTTGATCGGTGTTCCGATGCACTGACAGCCGG
>DEQO01000102.1:32773-33355 GCA_002360495.1 Flavobacteriales bacterium UBA3364 | reverse complement strand
CGGGGTCGGCCAGTACCAGCACGTTCACGGTGCGGCCCGTGCCATGGGGCAGGCTTACTACGCCACGCACCATTTCGGTGCTCTTCTTGGGGTCCACGCCCAAACGGACGGCGATGTCCACCGTGGCGTCGAACTTGGTCGTGCTCACCTGCTTCACGATCTGGGTCGCTTCCTGCAGGGAGTAGATCTTGGTGGTGTCGAACTTGGTCAACGCCGCCTTGCGCTTTTTGGTCAGTGTGCTCATGGGGGCGTGGATCAGAACGGTTTGGTACCGGAAACGGTGACACCCATGCTGCGGGCTGTGCCAGCGACCATGCTCATGGCGCTCTCAACGGAGAAGCAGTTCAGGTCGGGCATCTTGTCCTCGGCGATCGCTTTGACCTGGTCCCAGGTGATGCTGCCCACTTTCTGGCTGTGTGGAACACCACTGCCACCCTTGATCTTGGCGGCTTCGATGATCTGCACGGCGGCGGGTGGGGTCTTGATGACGAAGTCGAACGACTTGTCGGCATAGACCGTGATCACGGCCGGCAGCACTTTGCCGGGTTTGTCCTGCGTGCGCGCATTGAACTGCTTGCAGAA
>DEQO01000102.1:22769-32564 GCA_002360495.1 Flavobacteriales bacterium UBA3364 | reverse complement strand
TGCAGAACTCCATGATGTTGACGCCTTTGGCACCGAGTGCGGGGCCTACGGGGGGCGACGGGTTGGCCGCTCCGCCCTTGATCTGCAGCTTGATGAGGGCTGCTACTTCCTTTGCCATTGTTCTTGGTTTTTGTCCTGTTGGCGCCTTCCTCTCGGTCGGCTCGGACGGGTTTGCTTTTCTGGGTCTCTTTCGCTGGTTCTCTGAAGGTCCTGGATGTGCCCTTACACTTCCTTTTCAACCTGCATGAAGCTCAGTTCCAGCGGTGTCTTCCTTCCGAAGATCTTCACCATCACTTTGAGCTTCTTCTTCTCTTCGTTGATCTCCTCGATCACGCCGTTGAAGCCGTTGAAGGGACCATCGATCACCTTCACGCCTTCCCCGACGTGGTAAGGGTTGTAGTTCGCTTCCACGGTCTCGGCCAGGGTGTCCACTGTGCCGAGGATGCGGTTCACTTCACTTTGGCGCAAGGGGACCGGGTCCCCTCCTTTCTCGGCACCGAGGAAGCCGATCACGTTCGGCAGGTTCTTGATGCTGTGGGCGATCTCTCCGGTGAGGTCGGCCTCCATCAGCACATAGCCCGGGAAGAAGTTGCGTTCCTTGCTCACCTTCTTGCCCTCACGGATCTGGTAGAACTTCTCCGTAGGGATGAGGATCTGCGCGATGTAGGAACCCATGCTCTTGGAGCGGGATACCTCCAGGTCGATCATCTCCTTCACCTTCTTCTCCTTACCGGAGATGGCGCGGATCACATACCACTTTTTGGAACCGTCAGCCATGACCTAGGAACCGATGAGTTTGTAGATGAAACCGAGCATGCCTTTCCAGAACCCGTTGTTGGACATGTTCTGCACGCCGAAGATGAAGTCCATGAGGAACACGATCAGCGAGAGCAGCAATGCGGAGACCAGGACGATGATGGCGCTGCCTTGGAGTTCTTTCCAAGTGGGCCAGCTCACCTTGTTCACGAGCTCATTGTAGCTCTCGGCGAGGTATGTCTTGAAGCTTGCCATCGTTCGTTCTGTGGATCTCGGGGTCGCTGTTGGCACGGGTGGCAGGAATCGAACCCGCAGCCTAAGGTTTTGGAGACCTTCGCTCTACCAATTGAGCTACACCCGTAGAAGTCCTGTTTCGTGGTTCTCTTTTCGGCGGCGAAGGCCGATCCGCCGTACGGCGGATCGGCCTTGCCTCCGTTGGTCGATCGCTTACTTGATGATCTCGGTCACCTGACCTGCACCCACGGTACGGCCACCCTCGCGGATAGCGAAACGCAGGCCCTTGTCCATGGCGATCGGAACGATCAGTTTCACGGTGATGGTCACGTTGTCACCCGGCATGATCATTTCACGACCGGCTTCCATGGTGATCTCGCCCGTTACGTCCGTCGTACGGAAGTAGAACTGGGGACGGTACTTGTTGTGGAACGGAGTGTGGCGACCGCCTTCCTCCTTCTTCAACACGTAGATCTCACCCTTGAATTCGGTGTGCGGGGTGATGCTACCTGGCTTCGCGATGACCATACCACGACGGATCTGGTCCTTTTCGATACCGCGGAGCAACAGACCGCAGTTATCACCCGCTTCGCCGCGATCGAGCAGCTTCCGGAACATCTCAACACCCGTGCAGGTGCTGGACATCTTTTGCTCTTGCATGCCGATGATCTCCACGTTGTCGCCCACTTTCACCACACCGGTCTCGATACGACCAGTGGCTACAGTGCCACGACCCGTGATGGAGAACACGTCCTCCACGCTCATCAGGAAGGGCTTCTCCACTTCGCGGGGAGGAACCGGGATCCAGGTGTCAACAGCGTCCATGAGGGCCATGATCGTGTCCACCCATTTCGGCTCGTTGTTCAAACCACCCAGGGCACTGCCACGGATGACCGGCGTGTTGTCGCCGTCGTATTCGTAGAAGCTGAGGAGTTCGCGGATCTCCATTTCGACGAGGTCGAGCAGTTCGGCGTCGTCCACCATGTCCACTTTGTTCATGAACACGACGATCTTCGGCACACCTACCTGACGGCCGAGCAGGATATGCTCGCGGGTCTGGGGCATTGGACCATCGGTAGCGGCCACCACGAGGATGGCGCCGTCCATTTGCGCAGCACCCGTTACCATGTTCTTCACATAGTCAGCGTGGCCTGGGCAATCAACGTGTGCGTAGTGACGGGCCGCCGTCGAATACTCCACGTGAGCGGTGTTGATGGTGATACCACGCTCCTTTTCCTCGGGCGCGTTATCGATGGAATCGAAGCTGCGCTTCTCGGAAAGGCCTTTCGAGGCCAATACGGAAGTGATCGCCGCGGTCAGTGTGGTCTTGCCATGGTCAACGTGGCCGATAGTGCCGATGTTGACGTGCGGCTTATCCCTTTTGAAGCTCTCCTTTGCCATGATCGATGGGTCTTGTTTGTTCTGTTCTTCGTTCGTTCGTGGTGTTCTCTATCTGCTGTACGGGCCGTATGTAGCGATCACTGTCATTCTCCTTCTGGAGCCTTTGCCGGGAATTGAACCCGGGACCTCTTCCTTACCAAGGAAGTGCTCTACCCCTGAGCTACAAAGGCCTGAATACTTTCTTTGGTCACCACCGGGCCTTTACCGGCGGGTCCCTTCTCTGCCGAGGCTTCGAAGGGTAAGAGCGGGAGACGAGACTCGAACCCGCGACATTCAGCTTGGAAGGCTGATGCTCTACCAACTGAGCTACTCCCGCGTGTGATCAACTTCCTCTTCCGATGGAAGCCCTCCAGTGTCGCCCCGAAAAGGGTCAATCGCTGAACGGCTCCGTTCCGATGGCTGAGGTCCTTATCCACAGCACTTCCAAGGAAGTGCTGACGTGGCTCCGCGAAGAAAAGTGGGGAGAGCAGGATTCGAACCTACGAAGGCGTGAGCCAGCAGATTTACAGTCTGCCCCCGTTGGCCGCTTGGGTATCTCCCCTTTTCTGCAACACGGAGCCAACGGGCGGATTCGAACCCCCGACCTGCTGATTACAAATCAGCTGCTCTACCAGCTGAGCTACATTGGCCTGTACAACACGAAAAAGAACGGTCTTCTCCCTTTCCAAGACCGATAGGTCCCGAATTGGGACCGCAAATGTAGTAAGAATCCGTAGTCCACCAAACACGATCGGGCCATGACTTTCGCCATGGCCCGATCAAGGGGACGGAACTGCCCTCGGACAGCCCAGGATGTTCCTCAGGAAGCGTTGCGAAGACGCTCCTTTGTGCGCTCCACCTGGCTGCGCAGGGCTTCTACGGTATTGATGGCGGCCTCCTCGAAACTCTTGCCCTGGCGCTTGGCAAATAGATCGTTGCCCGGGATGGCCAAACGGATCTCCACCACTTTGTTCTCGTGTTTCTCCCCGTCGCGCTCCAATCGCAGGAACACGTCACCGGAGAGGATGCTATCGTGGAACTGGGTCAGTTTGGCGAGTTTTTCCTTGATGAAACCGACCAGTTTGATATCGGCGTCGAAGTGGATCGAATGCACGTTCACGTTCATGGGAAAAGTGTTTCGTTGGTTCGTTCGTTGATGATGACACGCTCATTCCCCACCGCGTGGATGGGCTTTGGCGTGGACTTTCCGCAGCTTTTCGACGGTGTTATGGGTGTATACCTGTGTGGCGGCCAGGTTGGCGTGCCCAAGGAGTTCCTTCACCGCATTGAGGTCTGCGCCATGCTCGAGCATGTGTGTGGCGAACGTATGGCGCAAGACGTGTGGACTTCGTTTCTGTTGGGAAGTGACCCCACTAAGGTAGTGTGTCACGAGGCGTTGTACGGAACGCCGCGCCAACGGTTCGCCGTGGACGTCCACCAGGAGGGGGTCCGTGGGTCCGATGCTGGCATTTATCGCCTTGCGCTGGGCCAGGTAGCCCTTCAAACTGCTCACCAGGCCATCCCCGATGGGGATGATCCGCTCCTTCTGGCGCTTGCCCATGACGCGCAGCGTCCCAGCTGGAAGGTCCGCATCCCCCACTTTCAAGCCCAGCAGTTCCGCGAGTCGCATCCCGGTCTGGTACAACAGGTCCATGACGAGCTTTTCGGTCGCCCCTTTGTGCCCCTCCGGCCATTCCACATCCTCCAACAACCGTAATATCCCTTTCTCCTCGACGAATTCTGGCAACCGCTTCGGGGTCTTTGGCGGGTCGATGAGGGCTGTGGGCTCCGTCGCGATATCACCCACCATGCGTGCAAAGTGGAAGAAGCTGCGGAGTGCGCTGAGCTTGCGGTTCACACTGCGCGGGCCCACGCCGTGCTCCATGAGGTCCATCATCCAGCCCCGCACCACTTTGTCCGTGGCCTGCTCAGGGTTTGCGACACCGAACCCGTTCAAGAATGCTCGGAACTGCTCCAGATCGCGCCGGTACGCCGCCACGGTATGCGGGCTGTAGCGCTTCTCGTAGGTCAGATGGTCAACGAAGCGGTCAAGGAGCATACCGGCTAAGTAACGCGGGAGCGACCTGAAAGGGTATGTTGAAGATGGATGAGTTGTGCCGTAGTGGAATGTTAGTAGCCGGGATGACGGCTCTTTCACCGCTACGACGCTGCGACCGCAACGGAGCCGCAACGGAGATCAAGGAAGCCAACAAAGCCCCGCGCAACCGTTGCGTTCGTTGCGCCGTGGCGGTGGACCATAATGGGAAAAGCCCCATTGCTGGGGCTTCTCTTGTATGCTTCTGAATGGAGGATCACTCCTGATCGGTCTGGAGCGTAAGCTTGTAGGAAGCGCGGATGATCTCCTTACGACGGGACACCGAAGGCTTCGTAAAGCTCTGACGCTTACGCAGTTGACGCATCGTTTGGGTGCGCTCGAACTTCTTCTTGAACTTCTTGAGCGCCTTGTCGATGCTCTCGCCTTCTTTAACCGGGATGATCAGCATGGTCGTGTGTCCTTTTCGCTTAAGGGGTCGCAAATATAGGTTGGATATCGATCGGTGCAAACGTCCTTTCCACTTCAGCCCTTCAATACATTCCGGCTGATCACCATCTTCTGCACCTCACTGGTCCCTTCGCCGATGGTGCACAACTTACTGTCACGGTAGAACTTCTCCACCGGGAAATCCTTGGTGTAGCCGTAGCCGCCGAAGATCTGGACCGCCTCGTTGCTGGCCCACACGCAGACTTCGCTGGCATAGTACTTGGCCATGGCGCCGCTGGTGGTGACCTTCTTAAGGTCGCCGGTGTTCTTGTGGAAACTGGCCTGCTGGATCAGGAGTTCCGCCGCTTCGATACGGGTGGCCATATCGGCCAATTTGAAGGCGATGGCCTGGAAGTTGGCGATGGGCTGGCCGAACTGCTGGCGTTCCTTGGCGTATTTCACACTGGCATCATAGGCGCCTTTGGCGATGCCGAGGCTAAGGGCGGCGATACTGATGCGGCCGCCGTCCAGGATCTTCATGGCCTGCTGGAACCCTTCGCCCACCTTGCCCAGAACATTCTCCTCGGGAATGCGGCAGTCTTCGAAGATCACCTCGGCCGTCTCGCTGGCACGCATGCCGAGTTTGTTCTCCTTCTTGCCGGCTTTCATACCGGGTGTGCCACGCTCTATCACGAAGGCGGTCATGCCCTTGCTGTCCAGCAGTTCGCCCGTACGCACGATAGCCACAACGACATCGCTGCTCTTGCCATGGGTGATCCAGCATTTGGTCCCGTTCAGCACCCATTCCTTCCCTTCCTTGCGCGCTGTGCACTTCATGCGCATGGCATCGCTACCCGTGTTCGGTTCGGTCAATGCCCACGCACCCAGCCATTCGCCGGTGGCCAATTTGGTGAGCCATTTCTTCTTCTGCTCGTGGCTGCCGAAGTAGTTGATATGGCCGGTGCAAAGGCTGTTGTGCGCCGCCACACTTAGGCCGATGCTTCCGCAGATACGGGCCACTTCCACGATCGTCTCCACATATTCGTTGTAACCGAGACCGGATCCGCCGTATTCCTCCGGAACGAAAACACCCAACATACCTGCCGGACCAAAGTGGTCGGTGAAGAGCTCTTTGGGAAAGTGCTGTGATTCATCCCAGTCCATCACATGCGGACGCACTTCGCGTTCGCACAGGTCGCGCACGGCTTGTGCGATCATGGTCTGGTTCTCGGTTCGCGTGAATTCCATGGGGTCTAGTAGGTGACAAGGCGGACCACGTCCGCGCCGTAGGGCTTCAGGCGGTCCATGCCGTTGAGGAAGGATAATTCGATGAGGAAGCTGAAGGCGGCCACCGTGCCCCCTTGCTTCTGGATGAGTTCGGCCGCCGCCGCAGCGGTACCCCCCGTTGCGAGCAGGTCGTCGTGCACCATCACGCGCATGCCGGGCCTCACGCTGTCCACGTGCATCTCCACCTCGGCACTGCCGTATTCAAGGTCGTATTTATGGCTCACGGTCTTCCAGGGCAGTTTGCCCTTTTTCCTGACGGTGACGAAGGGGATGTTCAAGGCCATGGCCAGGGGCATGCCAAAGAGGAAGCCGCGGCTTTCGATACCAGCGATCGCATCGATACGCCGGTCCGCCAAGGCTACTCGAAAACCGTCCAAGGCGGCGTTGCAAAGGCTGGCGTCCTCCAACACGGGGGTGATATCGCGGAACAGGATGCCGGGTTTCGGAAAATCAGGGACTGCGCGAATGGCGGTCTTCAGCCGGGTCTCGATGTCGCTCACTCCACGCGCAGGTAGGGTGCAAGTTTACGCAACAATGCCGCGTCGATCAGGGCACAACCCCTGATATCCTCCACCGATGTGAAAGGTCCGTGCTGGGCCCGATAAGCGATGAGCGGTTTGGCGATCTTCCATCGGAAGTACGGGTGAGCGGCAAGTTCCTCCGCTGTGCAGGTATTGATCGGTATTCGCTGGACCATCAGCGTATCGAGGATCAGAACTTCCTTCAGCTTCAACACGGCATCGGGCTTGTCCTTCAGGATGTATACCTCGTTCAATTGGTCCAGGGAAACATAACCGCCCAATGACGTGCGGTACTTCACGATGCCGCGGGCGAAAGCCGGACCGATCCCGGGCAAGGCGATCAAAGCGGTTGTGTCTGCCGTGTTCAATTCGATCGATCGTACAGCACGCGGCTCATAAGTCGCTGGCTCCCGGATCACTTGGGTCTTCGGCTTTCGATCCGCGTATCGCTCGAACTCCCGCTTCGGATATGCAGGACGCACGTAGCTATCGGGCAATAGAATGAAAGGTTCAAGCGTAGCGTATTGTGCGGCCTTGATACTGTACATGCGAGCAAGATCCTTCTTCGCACGGAAGCGCCCGCCCTTGTCCAGATAGTGTTCGATACCGATGATCTGTTTATCGGTCAAGCCCAAGGCACGCCATTCTTCCTTTCCGATGGTATTCGGGTCGAACGGGAACAGCTTTACCGCTATGGTGTCACCCGGTCGCCCCGCCTGCTGTTCGGCAAGCCAAGCCTCCATTTTCGCCTGTATCGGGGCCAGATCACGCAAGGGCGGCTCGCGGAACCATTGCTCATAGACCGCCCATCCGGCAAGCAACAAGAGCGATCCCATCAGGATCAAGGTACCGCGCCGTTCACCCGCGTGCATGGAAAGCAAGTCCTTGACCCGCTCGTTGAAGCGTTTTTCGGTGCGGTCCCCTCCCATCCTCAGGGTATCGTGAGTGTGGCCATTTGATCACGCAGAACGGCCAAACCGGCTTCGAACCCGCGAGGTGCATACCCTAGGTCACGGCGGGACTTGTCCAGAACGAATCCCGTACGCGGCGGTCGCCTGGCCGGTTGACCCAGGGTATCGCTCTTCACCGGGGTGATCACCGACGTGTCCAGATCGAAGAAAGCACCCACGCGCTCCACCAGTTCCAGGATGCTCATGCCATCGGGGCCGCAGAGGTTGTAGATCCCCGTTGCGCCCATCTTGGCCATGCGGATGCAGCCGTCGGCAAGGTCCTCGGCCAGGGTGGGCATGCGCCATTGGTCATCCACCACCTTGATGGGCTGGGCTTTCTCCAATGCGCTCTTCGCCCAGAGCACCACATTGCTCCGGCTCAGTCCATCGGCGATGCCGTAGACGATGATGGTGCGCGCGATGGCCCATTTTCCAAGCCCCGCACCCGAAACGAGACGCTCCCCCTCCAACTTGCTATGACCATAGATGCTCAACGGTGCCGGCTCATCGTCCTCACGGTAAGGACCGTTCAGTCCATCGAAGATGAAATCCGTGCTTAGGAAGATGAAATGACTGTCATGGCGCTTGGCCGCGCTCACCAAGTACTCTGTGGCGGTCACGTTCTGCAGCTGGCACGCGGTCCGGTCCAACTCACACGCATCCACATTGGTCATAGCGGCCGTGTGGATCACCACCTCCGGTCGCGTGGCGTCGAAAACGCGGTCCACCTCCGAACGGACGGTAATGTCCAGGCTATGGTAGCTCAGGCCCAGAGGCTGAGGAGTACGGTCGGAACCGCGGGATGTGGCGATCAATTCCACGGCTGGGTCGTTCCGCAGAGCGGCGATCAGTTTCTGGCCCAGCAGTCCATTGCTTCCGGTGATCAGGATCCTCATGTTCGCGCCATGCCGTTGAGCGGCGATGGAGAGCGAAGATCGCGCTTGCCCGGGGAACAGGTCCGACCTAAAGGACCAATTGGTCCCCGGACCAGCCCACCGAACGAAGAGTGGCAAGGGTCGACCGACCTGGCCCTACACGGCCGATCGCGAACGCTGATTTGCATCGAACGCTGGTTGCGATGTTATTTAGGACCGTCAAGGTCCTTTCCACCGAAAAGCCGGCCCTCCCACCGTGCGCGCTGTTCCCCATCTTGACGCCTGTAGTCCGCGCACGCGATGAACAAGAACACACCGCATCCGCTCACTTGGGCAGGTATGCTCGTTACGCTGGGTATCGTCTTCGGCGATATCGGGACCAGTCCGCTTTATGTGTTCAAGGCGATCGTGCATGGGCACATGATCGAACAGCGCTTGATCTTCGGGGCCATCAGCTGCATCATCTGGACGATCACGCTACAGACGACCTTCAAGTACATCTACCTGACCCTGCAAGCGGACAACCGTGGTGAGGGTGGTGTGTTCTCCTTGTACGCGTTGGTCAGGCGTTACGGCAAGTGGGTGTATATCCCGGCGATCATAGGTGCCACCACGCTCCTGGCCGATGGGGTGATCCAACCACCCATCTCCATCAGTGCGGCGATCGAGGGACTCGGCGGCGTGAAGGCGTTCGCGGGCATCATTGAACCTGGTAACGGCTTCACCGTGGTGGTTGTCATGGTGATCATCGCATTGCTGTTCTTTTTCCAGCGCTTTGGCACCAAGGTGGTTGGATTCGCCTTCGGTCCCATCATGCTGGTCTGGTTCAGCATGCTCTTCATCCTCGGCGCCGTGCAGATCTCAGCGCATCCCGAGGTGCTCAAATGCATCAATCCCCTGTACGCCTATGAACTGCTCGTGCAGTACCCGGGGGGGTTCTGGTTGCTCGGTGCCGTTTTCCTCTGCACCACCGGGGCCGAAGCCCTTTACAACGACATGGGCCATTGCGGCCTGAAGAACATCCGCTGGACCTGGGGTTTTGTGAAAGTGGCCTTGATCACCAACTACATGGGTCAGGGAGCCTGGTTGTTGAACGGCGCGGGACCCGACCTTGCGGAACGCAACCCCTTCTATGAGATCATGCCGCAATGGTTCCTGCTGGTGGGTGTGGGGATAGCGACGTGTGCTGCCGTCGTTGCCTGCCAGGCCGTGATCAGCGGGTCCTTCACGCTGATCAACGAAGCCATCACGTTGAACTTCTGGCCCCGGGTGCGCGTGAAGTTCCCCACGGAGATCCGCGGCCAGATCTA
>DEQO01000102.1:0-22514 GCA_002360495.1 Flavobacteriales bacterium UBA3364 | reverse complement strand
TACGGCTTCTTCATCGTGGTGGCCATGCTCATGACGACGACCTTGATGTTCGGGTATCTGCGCTACGTGAGGAAATGGAACCTGACCCTGGTGTTCTTGACGATGCTGGTGTTCTTCAGCCTGGAGATCGCCAACTTCATCGCCAACGCGGTGAAGATCCTGAACCAGCCGTTCCTGCTGGTGTTCGTGTTCGCACTGCTCGCGGTCATGTTCATCTGGTACAAGGCGCGAAAGGTCACCAACCGGTTCCTTGAGTTCGTGCAGCTGACCAAGTATGCCCAAGCCCTGCGTGATCTGAGCGACGACAAGGAGATCCCGAAGTACGCCACGCATCTGGTCTATCTCACCAAAGCGGACCGGCCCACGAACGTGGAGAAACAGGTGATCGACAGCATCCTGGCCAAGAAGGTGAAGCGTGCGGACATCTACTGGTTCGTACACGTGAACTACACGGATGAGCCCTACACCATGGAATACCGTGTCACCGAGCTGATCGACGACAAGGTCATCCGCGTGGATTTCGACCTCGGGTTCCGCGTTCAGGCGCGTATCAACATGCTTTTCAAGCGGGTGCTGGAAGAGATGGAACAGGACCACGAACTCGAATTCCGAAGCAAATACGAGAGTATCAAGAAGGGCGATTTCCATACGGACATCTGCTACATCCTCACCGATCGCATCCTGAGCGTGGAGAACGAGTTCACTTTGCGCGACGACCTGCTCCTGGACGCTTATTTCGCTCTCAAACGCCTCGCGCTCAGTGATCGCGAAGCATTCGGCTTGGACCCGAACCTGACGGTGGTGGAACAGGTGCCGTTGGTGATCCAGCAGAACAGCGACCTACCGCTGAAGCGGTGCAAGACCAACGTCGTCCTGCCGCCACGCGAGGAAGAGTAGCTCGCCCATCCACCCTGCGGCAACTCCTCCCCGGATGAACTAGAGGCCTGGGCGGTCGCCCCCTCGTAGGTCCAACACGATGTTCTTGATCGCTCTATCCGTGCGATCCGTCCGGTACGGGCCGATCACATCTCCCACACCGTGCTCCGCTTCCCGAAAGGCCGCTTGATCCGCTCCTTGTGTTGTAATACAAAGGCCATGATCAAATAGACCACCAGATTGACACCAGCCGTGATGAAGCTGAGATAGATGAACGACAGGCGTACCTGCTCGGTCTTGATGTTGAGCTTCTGCGCCCACCATTCGCACACGCCGAAAGCCTGGCGTTCAAAAAAGGTCTTGATGCGATCGATCATGGTGTCCTTCCTGCTACCGTTGTACGGTCGGTCCCTTTGAGGAGTTCCGCTCCAATGACGCAAGATAAGCAGCGCCGTTGACCGCAGTAGGAACTTCGCAGTTCCAGCAGGGCTTGGCCGCGCGCGGCGGTGTCGGACCGGAGGCCCAATTCGGCCCAGCCGTCCAGCAGTGTGTTGGATTCTGAAGGCAGTTGTTCCAGGAACCCCATGGCGCGGTCGGAAAGGGAGGGCCTACCCTGCAAACGTCCCAATGCGAACAAGGCAGGCACCAGGGCATTGATGATCAGATGATCCGCACCAGCGCGACCCAGCCGTTTGGGCTTCGCAGCGCTTGGTCGGTCGAACTGGTAGTGGGTGGTCCAGTATTCGCTGGCGGTAAGGTCCAACGATCGATGGATCCGCTGCACATCATCCTCTTCCAGCAGGTCCGTGAACGATCCGTTGCAGCGATTCAGCAGTTGCGCCAGTTGGGCAATGCGCACGGTTGGAAAGTTCATCGGCCGCATGCGACCGAATTTCCATGCCGCAACCGGCGCGGGACGTAGACCATGCAGTTTGGCGAGCATGACATGTTCCTGCTGCATGCTTCGAGGATAGTCGTCAACGAGATCCACCTGCAACAGGCCGGCTTGGCCAAAGAGCAGCGCTTCAGTGCGAAAGAGATCGTCCCGGTATTTCTGGATCGTTCGCAAGGGTAAGGCGTTGGCCAGCATTCCGAAAGGCTCGGCGTTCACCTTCGAACCGAATGCACGGGACAACATTTGGTAGAGCGTCGCTTCCGCATCACCGTTCAATTGGCGGTAGATGGCCTCGACAGCCTTGGTCTTCCTCTCCAACCGTTCCACGAGCACCCTTTCGAGCCAAGGCCCGATGCGGCCCCGGTCGATGCGTGGAAGTTGTTCCGCACAAGGCACGAAGCCTTTCCCTTGCATGAGGCGGAGGTGCATTTCGATGCTTTCCATGGAAACCCGTTTGAGCAACTCCACCGTCGGCAGGGCAATGCCACGACTCGTGTAAACCTCTGCGTCGTGCTGAAAAACCACGTGCAGCGCCACGTTATCGTATGCCGGATCGAACTGGTGGCCATGAGCGTTCCATTCGCTGCTGCGTAGATGAACTTCCACCGTGCCTGCCCATAACTGGCCATCGATCCTGATCTGGGCTTCCACGAGGTCCGGCCCGCTGTTGCTCTGGATGCGGCCGGGCTTTACCACTTCCACGGAACGGCCATCCGTGGTCCGTAGTTCGTTGGGCGCGAACAAGCGCTGTTCCCAAATGAACTGTAGAAGGTCCTCGCCATAGGGAAATCCGGGGTCGAGAAGGAGGTATGGAACACGCGTACCGCTCGGTACCACCCTCAGGTCGGGAGCGGGGATCGACCTATTCTCGGTCGTGGTTCGTTGGAGGATCGGATAGGACATGCTGCGGCCGCTGACGATATTTTCGTCATTGGTCGGATGCATAATATAGCAACTCGTTGGAACGAGATCCGCCCGTGATCAGAGAACACCTCGCGCGCGCAAGGCTCCTTCCATGGTCTGCTGCAACTCCTTGGCCGCTCGACGAGCTGCCGGGATCGCATCCTCCCCTTTACCAGCGTACAGAACACCACGGCTACTATTGATCAATAGTCCGCCATCGTTGGTCATGCCAGCTTCGAGCACGGCGTTCAGGTCACCACCTTGTGCGCCCACACCAGGCACGAGGAAGAAATGGTCAGGTGCCAGGGCACGGACCTCGGCCAAGATCTCCGGCCGTGTGGCACCAACGACAAACATCAATTCCTCCTTGGTCCCCCACGACGCGATGCGATCGATCACGGTCGCATACAAACGCTCGCCTGTCGCTGTTCGTTGGAACTGAACGTCCTCCGCACCGGGGTTGCTTGTTACACCCAATACGATGGCCCACTTCCCTGTTCTACCGAGGAATGGTGAGATACTGTCCTTCCCCATGTAAGGAGAGAGCGTGATGGCATCGACATCAAGCCGGTCGAAGAACGCCTCGGCATACTTGCGGGCGGTGTTCCCGATATCCCCGCGCTTGGCGTCAGCGATGATGAAGCAATGGCCCTTGCTGCGGATGTACCCGATGGTGGCCTCAAGGTCGACCCAACCTTGATCCCCAAGTGCTTCGTAGAACGCCAGATTGAGTTTGTAGGCGACGGTCAGGTCATGCGTGACCTCCACGATGGCTTCGTTGTAGGCCCGGACCGGATGGCTTTCGCTCCGGAAATGTTCGGGAACGAGCTGCTCCTCGGTATCCAAGCCCACGCAAAGCAGGCTCTTCTTGCGTCGGAAGCTCGCGATAAGCTCTGATCGGGTCACGGGTGCGAAGATCGCATGATCGGCAGGTCAAATACCCGCCTGGGCCTTCAACTTCTCGGTCCGTTCGGCCAATTGTAACGCGTCGATGATCTGTTGCAGATCACCGTTCATGACCTGCGGCAGGTTGTGTACGCTGAACTCGATCCGGTGATCGGTGACGCGGCTTTGTGCGTAGTTGTACGTGCGGATCTTGGCGCTGCGATCGCCGCTGCTGACCTGGCTCTTTCGCTGGGCGGCAATGGCGGCTTCCTGCGCGCGCACCTTGTCCTCGTACAGTTTGGTGCGCAACATGGTCATTGCCTTCATGCGGTTGCCCAACTGGCTGCGTTCGGTCTGGCACATCACCACGAGTCCGGTCGGTATGTGGGTGAGGCGCACCTTGGTCTCCACCTTGTTCACGTTCTGGCCACCAGCGCCACCGCTGCGGGCGGTCTCCATTTTCACATCACTGTCCTTCAGGTCGACGTCGGTCTCCTCGGCTTCCGGCAACACGTTCACTGTGGCCGCACTGGTATGGATCCGGCCGCTGGCTTCCGTATCGGGCACGCGTTGCACCCGATGCACACCGGCCTCGAACTTCAGCACACCGTATGCTCCTTCACCGATCACGTTGATCACCACCTCCTTGTACCCGCCCACCGTGCCCTCGCTCACATCGGCCACTTCGATCTTCCAGCCCCGGCCTTCACAATAACGCGTATACATCCGGAAGAGGTCCCCGGCGAACAAGCTGGCCTCATCGCCACCGGTGCCGGCCCGGATCTCCATGGTACAGTTGCGGGCATCATTGGGGTCCTTCGGCACGAGCATTATCCGCACCTCCTCCTCCATGTCATCGATGGCGGCGCGCATGGAGTCACGCTCATCACGGGCCATCTCCAGCATTTCGGGGTCCTTCTCGCTACGAAGCATCTCCTCAGCCCCCGAAAGGTCATCGTGCATTTGCTTGAACCGGTGGAAGGCCTCGGCGATGGGCTCGAGGTCGCGGTAGCTCCGGTTCAATTCCACGAAGCGCTTTTGATCGCCGATCACGGTGGGATCAGCGAGTTGCTTGCCGATCTCCTCACGTCGGTCGTGGAGGGCGGATAGTTTGGAGAGGAGGTCGCTCATGGAAGGAAATACGTCCGCGGATCCCGCGGACTTCGCAGTTGAATGCCTTACGGGCGCTGGGTGCGATCAGTGATAGGTGTATGTGCCGTGCGGGCTGGTGAGGACGACCTCTTTCGCAGGTGCTGCTTCTACACGGCCGACGACCCTGGCTTCGATCCCGAAGGACCCGGATATGGCGATGATCTCCGAAGCGCGTGCTCGTGGGACGTAGAACTCGAACCTGTGGCCCATGTTGAAGACCTTGTACATCTCCTTCCAGTCCGTCCCGCTCATGCGTTGGATCGCCGCGAACAATGGTGGGACGGGAAAGAGTTCATCCTTGATGATGCGCAGGCCATCCACGAAATGCAGGACCTTGGTCTGGGCGCCGCCGCTGCAATGCACCATGCCGTGGATCTCGTTACGCATGGACTTCAGCACCTGCTGCACTACTGGAGCGTACGTGCGCGTGGGAGAAAGCACAGCCTTACCGAAGTCCAATGGTGTGGCTTCCAGCGGGTCCGTCAACCGCGCCTGACCGCTGTACACCAACTCTTCCGGTGTTCCCGGATCGAAGCTCTCGGGGAAACGTGAGGCGAGTTCCTTGGCGAAAACATCGTGGCGCGCGCTGGTCAGGCCATTGCTACCCATTCCGGCATTGTAGCCGGTCTCATAGCTGGATCGTCCGGAACTGGCGAGGCCAACGATGACATCACCGGCCGTGATGCGGGCATTGTCGATCACTTGGGTACGTTCCATTCTGCAGACCACGGTGCTGTCCACGATGACCGTCCGGACCAGATCGCCTACATCGGCGGTTTCGCCCCCGGTACTTCGGATCCCGATACCCAGGTCGCGCATTCGCTGAAGGAATTCCTCGGTCCCTTCGATGATGGCACCGATCACTTCACCCGGAACGAGCCTCTTGTTCCGGCCTATCGTACTGCTCAGGAGAATACCCGTGGTGGCTCCCACACAGAGCAGGTCGTCGAGGTTCATCACGACCGCGTCCTGCGCGATCCCGTGCCATACGGAGAGATCACCGGTCTGCTTCCAGTAAGCGTATGCCAGGGACGACTTGGTCCCTGCGCCATCGGCGTGCATCACCACACAGTGGTCAGGACTTCCGGTAAGGTCATCGGCCACCACCTTGCAGAAGGCCTTGGGGAACAGCCCCTTGTCCAACTGGGCAATAGCCTTATGTACATCCTCCTTACTGGAAGAGACACCCCGTTGTTCGTATCGACCGATGGGCATGGGCTGAAATAGAAGAGCACCCACCGGACGGCGGATGCTCTTCCGTTCAAGGTCTTAGCTAATTGGCTTTCGGCACGTAGTCATAGTTCAGCACGCGGAACTCGGTACGGCGGTTCTGTTGGTGCGCGGCTTCCCGCTCCTCCTCGGTCTTCATGACCTTGATCTGCGCATCGGTGATGCGTGGCATGGTTTCTCCATACCCCTTGGCCACCATACGCACGGGGTCGATCCCTTTCGTGACCAAATAGTTCACACAACTCTGCGCCCTGTTCTGGGAAAGGATCTGGTTGCGCGCATCGCTGTCCCGCGTATCGGTATGCGCAGCGAGTTCGATCGTGATCGTTGGGTTGTCTATCAAGGTCTGGTACAGGGTCTCCAAGGAGTCCTTGCCTTCTGGACGCAACTCGAACTTACCCAGATCGTACTGCACCTCCGGAAGTTTGATGACAATGTCCTTGGAGGCCGGTTGGAGGAAGTACTCCTTCACGAAGGTGGTGCTCTCGTTGAGGCCGACCGTGGTGGCCTGGTCCTTCACAACGAGGTAGCCCTCCTTTTCGGCAAGCACACTGTACGTGGTATTCTCCTTGATATAGCGGTCCTTGCCATTCTCTATGAAGGAGAAACCTCCGTTGTCGTCCGTGATCGCACTGAAGTTGCTGCCATCCGTACCCACCACGTTGATCTTCGTTCCGGCAAGGGGTTGGCCCGAAGCCTTGTCGAAAGCGGTACCCTGCAGGCCGAAGACCATGTCGGGGAGGTAGAATCGCCAGATATCATCCTGACCTTTTCCCCCTGCGCGGTTGCTCGTGAAGAAACCACGTTCCTCCTCTGCTTCGAACGCGATACCGAAATCATCGGATGAGCTGTTGATCGGGGATTTGAGATTGTCCACGGCACTCCAAGCATTGTCACCGCTCTTCTCGGCGTGATAGATGTCCATGCCACCCATGCCTGGACGGCCATTGGAGGAGAAGTACAGGCTCCCATCGTGGCGAATGAAGGGGAACATCTCGTCCTTGGCCGTGTTGATGTCGCCGCCGAGGTTGGTGGCCGCACCGGTCGGGACACCATCCTTGTCCAGTTTCACCATGTAAAGGTCTTTCCCACCCTTGTGCCCGGGGCCTTTCATATCGCTGGCGAAGATCAAGGCCGTTTCATCCTTCGTCAGGGCAGGGTGGCCAATGGTGACGGTGTCGTTCTTCTCCGGGCGCAGTGCCAGGATCACCGGCTCGCTGTAATTGTTGCCGACCTTCTTGCTCATCCAGATGTCGCAACCAAAGACCTTTTTCTTTTCCATGGGGCAGCGGGTGAAGTACATCACCGATCGCTTGGAATTGAAGATCGGCGCGCCCTCATTGCCTTCCGTATTGATCGTAATGGGCAGTTTCACAGGCTCGCTCCATTTTCCGAGGCGGTCACGGCTGCTGGTGAACAGGTCGCTGAAGCTCTCCCCGATGATCTGGTCCGTTTCCGCACCAGTGGCGCTCGGCCGGGTACTGGTGTAAACGACCGTTTCGTTCTTCTTGTCGGCGAACGCAGGGGTGAAATCGTATTGTGGGGTGTTCAACAATACCTCTGGATCCACGCTGTAGCGGGTCGGGGTATCCTTCCATGTTTGGGCCTGCTGGCACTCGGCAATGCTGGCATCGGCGCGCATGTCACCGGCCTTCTTCTCTTTGAACCGGTTGTATGAAGCAATGGCCTCGGCGTACTTACCCTGCTGCTTCAGCATGTCGCCGATGTACAGATAAGTGACCGGGTCAGTGTACTGGGCCTTGTTCGCCTTTTCGTACCAGACCTCGGCCTGCTGGGGGTCGCCGATGGCCCGGTAGGATTCCCCCACCTTGAAGATCAATTCGGCCTTTGTGCTGGCCTTCTTCTCCACGGTATAGGCCTTCTTGTAAAGCTCTATCGCATTGAAATAGAACCCTTTCTTGAATGCGTCGTCCGCCTCCTCCGCCAGCTTGCCCTGAGCAGCTGCAGTGGTGGCAAACACAAACGTGACGAACAGGCTGGCAAGGATCTTCCTTGTGATCATCTGGTAAAGGTGAGGGTGGGGCCTTTCTGGTTCCGGGCGAAGATAAGCAGATCCCTCAATGACAACAGATGGTCCGAAAGTCACCCCCGACCATTGGTCGCAAATTCGGGACGGTGCGGTGTTCTAGCGGGTGAAAAGCAGCTCACGCATCTTGGGCAAGGGCCACAGCTCGTCGTCCACCGTGATCTCCAGCTTGTCGCTGTGGTAGCGGATCTGGTCCAAAAAGGGCTTCACCTTGTCGCAATAGGCGATGGCCTTGGCGCGATGGTCCTCGATGGTGTTGGCCTTTTTGCGGGCCTCGGTCATCCCATCGGTCAAGGATTTCAGCTTCCCGAGGTGCTCACTGATCTCCTCTATCAATTCGACCTGAACGGCTCCTGCCTTTTTCGCCTTTTCGGCCCCGAGTACCTCTCGCAACCCACGCACATTCTCCAACAACCGGTTCTGATAGCTGATGGCCGCAGGGATGATGTGGTTCACGGCCAGATCCCCGCAAACACGGCTTTCGATCTGGATCTTCAGCACGTAGCTGTGCAGTTCGATCTCATGGCGGGCCTCCAATTCGACCCCGCTCAACACCCCCATGTCGGCAAAGAGCTTCTTGGTCTCCGGACGCCCCCAAACATCGAGCGCCCTGGGGGTGTCCTGGATATTGCTCAATCCGCGCTTGGCGGCCTCCTTCCTCCATTCATCCCCGTAGCCGTTGCCCTCGAAACGGATGCTCTTGCTTTCCACGATCAGGTCGCGGATCACGCGAAGGACGGCTTCGTCCTTCTTGGTCCCCTTCTTGATCAGCGCATCGACGGTCCTCTTGAAATCGCGGAGCTGGTTGGCCACGATGGTGTTGAGCACCGTCATGGACGCCGCACAGTTGGCGCTGCTGCCCACGGCGCGGAACTCGAACTTATTGCCGGTGAATGCAAAGGGGCTCGTGCGGTTGCGGTCCGTATTGTCCAGCATGACCGGAGGTATGCGGCCGATGTCGAGCTTCAGTTCCGTCTTGCTGGTGGGGCTCATCGCACCCTTGATGTTCTTCTCCAGTCCGTCGAGCAACTTGGTCAGGTACTCGCCGATGAACACGCTGATGATGGCCGGTGGCGCTTCGTTGGCGCCCAGCCGGTGATCGTTGTTCGCACTGGCGATGCTTGCACGCAGCACATCGGCGTGGCTATGGATGGCCTTGATGGTGTTGACGAAGAACGCCAGGAACTGTATGTTCTCCTTGGGGGTTTTCGCCGGTCGGAGCAGGTTCTTTCCCGTGTTGGTCGCCAGGCTCCAGTTGTTGTGCTTGCCACTTCCGTTCACGCCGGCGTATGGCTTCTCATGGAAGAGCACACGGAAGTCATGCTTCCGCGCGGTCTTCTCCATGACGTCCATGAGGAGCATGTTGTGGTCAACGGCGAGGTTGAGCTCCTCGAACACGGGTGCACATTCGAACTGGTTCGGGGCCACCTCGTTGTGGCGGGTCTTCACCGGTATGCCCAGTTTCAACGATTCGGTCTCGAAATCACGCATGAATGCCTGCGCCCGCTCGGGGATGCTACCGAAATAGTGGTCCTCGAGCTGCTGGCCCTTGGCCGGCGTGTGACCGAAAAGCGCACGACCCGTCATCATGATGTCCGGGCGGGCATAGTACAGGGCCTCGTCGATCAGGAAGTACTCCTGCTCCCAGCCCAACGTACAGGTCACTTTGGTCACATCCTTGTCGAAATACTGGCATACGGCGGTCGCCGCTTCATCCACCGCCTTGATCGCGCGCAACAACGGCATCTTGTAGTCAAGAGCTTCCCCCGTGTAGCTGATGAAGATGGTGGGAACACAAAGGGTGCGCCCCATGATGAATGCCGGGCTGCTCGGATCCCACGCGCTATAGCCGCGTGCTTCGAACGTGTTGCGTATCCCACCGCTCGGGAAGCTGCTGGCATCGGGCTCCTGCTGCACGAGCATGCCCCCATCGAAACGCTCGATGCTTCGGCCGTTGCCGATGGGCTCGAAGAAGGCATCATGCTTCTCCGCACTGGTGCCGGTCAAGGGCTGGAACCAGTGGGTGTAGTGCGTTGCCCCCTTGCTGGCGGCCCACTCCTTCATACCGCTGGCGACCTGGTCGGCCAGCTTGCGGTCGATGCGTTGGCCTTGGTGGATGGCTTGGCGCACGGCGAAGTAGGCGTCCTCGGTGAGGAACATCCGCATGGCATCCTCATTGAACACGTTCACCCCGAAATAGTCGCTCACCTTGGCCGCAGGTGCTTCAGTGTGCTTGGGAACGCGACCCAGGACATTTTCCAGTGCTTTGTGTCGAATGTGGGGGGTATTCATCGGAAATTGATATTTCGGCGACGAAGGTATGCCAAATACATGGGGGTATATTCTGAATTATGCACAACTCGCCACCCATACCCCCCAAAATATAGGGGTATCCACGGATGATCGATCAACTTCGGGACACGAGATGTTGGGATGTGACCGAAGCGCTGGCCCACCAGGCGCCCAGCACAGGGTGACGACAGGGGCGCCCTATCAGGGATGGGTGTGGACGGATCGTCCGTGCTACTGACCAGGCCCGCCGGAGGGAGGTTCCGTCTTGGGCGGTTCGTCCGCAGGGGTAGCGGGCTCCTCGATGGCCCGTTGGAACTCCCGCCGTTGCTGGCTCACGGTCCGCTGCATATCGTGCGCACCCTTCTGGATCTCTCGCTGGACCTCGTTGCTGGCATCACGCACCTGGCGCATGGTGCGACCCAAGGTCCGGGCCAGATCCGGAATGCCCTTCGATCCGAAGAACAGCAAAGCGAACGTGAGGACCACCAGCAGTTCTCCGCCACTGATATCGAAGATGAGCGGGTAAGGCATGGTCGGTCCAAAAATAGGAAGTCCCGCCGGTGGGGCGGGACTTCCTCGATCAGGTGAAATCGGATCAGGCGAGGGCTTCAGCCTTGGCCGTAACCGTGGTCTTCTTGCGCAACAGCAGGTCGACCGCTGAAGCAGAAGCCACGAACACGGAGGAGTATGTGCCCACCAATGTTCCAATGAACAGGCCGAACACGAAGCCTTTGATGGACAAGCCACCGAAGAAGAAGATGATGAGCAATACCAACATGGAACAGACACCCGTGTTCAATGTGCGGCTCAGGGTGCTGTTGATGGCCTTGTTGAACAATGAGACCACCGGTTCGCGCTTGTGTTCGCGGGTGAACTCACGGATACGGTCGAACACGACCACCGTGTCGTTGATCGAGTAACCCACCACCGTGAGGACCACGGCAATGAAGGCTTCATCGATCTCCATGGAGAAGCCCACGAAGCCCCAAAGCAAGGAGTAGATGCCCAGCAGCACCAGCACGTCGTGTACAAGCGAGAGGATCGCCCCGATGCCGTATTGCCAGTTGTTGAACCGCACGCCGATGTATATGAACATGAAGATCAACGCCAGCGAAACGGAGGTCAATGCCTTTATCTTGATGTCATCGCTGATCGTTGGATCCACTTTCCGGGTATCGTCCTCGAACGTGAACTCACCGACCTTGGCCAGCCCTTCACCGATGCGCGCCTGGACGATGGAATCGGCGGCCAGGCCGGGTTCCTCGATCATGTAGTTCGTGGTGATCTTCAACCGACGGTCACCGCCGTAGGTCTTCACGATCATGGTGTACTGCCTACCGGCCTCGCTCTTCACGATCGGCTCCAATGTTGAACGCACCTGCTCCTGGTCAACGGGCTGCGCATATTCGACAACGTAGGTGCGACCACCTGTGAAATCGACACCCCAATTGAAACCGCGGGTGAACATGGATACCAACCCGATGGCGATAATGGTGAAAGAGATGCCATAGAACAGCTTGCGCTTTCCCATGAAATCGTAGTTCGCACCATCGAACAGGTTCTTGTTCCAGGAACGCCAGAACGAGATGGTCTTCCCTTTCTCCAGTCGCCACATCATCACCAACCGTGCAATGAAAATGGCGGTGAACAGTGAGGTCAGGATACCGAGGCCCAAGGTGGTCGCAAAACCACGGATAGGGCCCGAACCGAAGAAGTAGAGGATGATGGCCGTGGCGAACGTTGTCACGTTCGAGTCGATGATCGCAGAAAGCGCACCCTGATTACTGAAGGCGGTCTCCAAGGCGCTCTTGAGCATACGCCCCTGTTTCACTTCGTCACGAACGCGTTCATTGATGAGCACATTGGCATCCACTGCCATACCGATGGTAAGCACGATACCGGCGATACCGGCCAGCGTGAGCGTGGCCTGCATGGAAGCCATTGTGCCGATAAGGAAGAACACGTTCGCCAAGAGAGCGATGTCCGCGATCCAGCCAGCGCCGGCGTAGTACAACCCCATCACCAGAAGTACGCCGATCAAGGCCACGACGAAAGAAAGAAGGCCGCTCTTGATGTTATCCTCGCCCAGGGAGGGACCTACGACGGTCTCATCGATGATCCGCGCAGGCGCTGGCAGCGCTCCCGCTTTCAGGATGTTGGAGAGGTCATCGGCCTCTTGGATCTGTTTGTTCAGGTCACCGGCTCCGAGGCTGATGCTGGAGCGTCCGCCCGAGATCTCCGATTGCACGATGGGCGCGCTATACACCAGGTCGTCGAGGACGATCGCAACGGCCTTCCCCACGTTGTCCCCGGTCATCACTTTCCAGGTCTGGGCTCCTTCCGGGTCCATCTGCATGATCACCTCCACATCGCCTTTCAGGTCGAAATCCTGTGCGGCATTGATGATCGAGCTACCGTCCAGTTTCGGTTCTCCGCCACGCGGCACTTTCAAGGCGTACAGGTTCAGGAATGCGGAGGACCCGCCATCCTGAAGGTCACGCACGTCCGGCTTGGCCGCCCAAGCAAGTTTCAGATCGGTGGGCAAGGCACCGAGCACCGCCGGCATGGCCAGATACTTGTTCACTTGGGCCGTATCGGCAAGTCGCGCGGTCCCTACGATCGCTCCTTTGGCCAGGTTGAAACCGCCGCCTTGACCTTGGATAACGGATGGTGTCAATACCGCGAACAGGGGGTTCTCCTTGGCGAATTTCTCCGGGCTGGCTGCGCTGGTGTCCGCCTCAGCCGTCGCCGTGTCGGAAGCCGAAGTGTCGGCAGGAGCATTCGCAGGATCGGCAACGGCAGCCACCGGCTCATCACCGTTCTCGATCACACGCAACGCCATGCGCCGGTTCTGCGCACGACCTTCCTCTGTATCGTTCGATGCCACCGGGTGTTGTGAACCGTACCCTTCGGCTTCCAACCGATCGCTGCCAACGCCCTTGGCCACCAATGCGGCCGTAACCGCCTCTGCGCGCTGCTGCGAGAGTTTCACGTTGGCATCCTCGTTGCCGACATTGTCCGTGTAGCCACCGATCTTCAGGCGGACCTTGGGGTAGGCTTTGAGGATCTCCACCAGATTCGATAACTGGGCATCGGAACGCTCAGCTTCGACCTCGGCGCTACCCGTCGCGAAGGTGACCCGGTCGAAATTGAACCAAGTGGTCTTGTCAGCAGGCTTGCCGCTGTCCAGGAACCCGATAAGACCGCTTTCCACACCGTTCGCATTGCCTTTCACTTCAACTCCGGACTCCAGGATGCGAACGAA
Organism: Flavobacteriales bacterium UBA3364; assembly: GCA_002360495.1. GTDB lineage: Bacteria > Bacteroidota > Bacteroidia > Flavobacteriales_F > PHOS-HE28 > PHOS-HE28. The sequence goes on along the minus strand of DEQO01000102.1, from coordinate 8,969 downwards.
CTCCCCTCCTTCTGCGGCTTCGTCGGCAGCCTCCGCGGTGGTAGCTCCGCGCAAACGGGTATTGGCCGCTTCCAGTGCCGGATAGACTTCGCCGTTGTCATAGGTCTCCCAGAATTCAAGGTTGGCCGTGCTCTGCAGCACTTTACGCACGCGGTCCTTGTCCTTCACACCGGGCAGTTCGATCTGGATACGCCCGCTGAATTGCTGTTTCTGGATGCTGGGTTGCGCCACACCGAACTTGTCGATACGGGTGCGCATGATCTTCTCCGTGTTGTTGAGGGCGGTCTCCGCCTCCCGGCGTAATGCTGCCAGATACTGTTCATCGCTGCCTTCCCGATCGAACATATCCTTGCGCTCGGGGCTGTAGAAGATGGCGGACAGGGGGCCATGACCAGGCACCTTGGCATATTCCTCTCCGAAAAGCGTGATGAAATCCTTGTCACTGCTCTTCTGGCGTTCGCGCGCATTGGCGATCGCGGTGCGGAATGACGGGTCCTCGCTGTTCTCGCTCAGGTTCACGACCAGTTCCGGGATGCTGACCTCCAGGGTCACAGCCATACCACCCTTCAGGTCAAGACCCAGGTTGATCTCCTTTTCCTTGCACTCCCGGTAGGAATAGCCCAGAAGGGGGTACACCTTCTCTTCACTGCGGGCCCTCAGGTAGCTGTTCTCGAACTGGATGTTAAGCGCTTCCCTGTCCTGCCCTTCGTTACCCGGGATCGCCAGGACCGAATCAGCCTTGATCGCGGCCTCCTTTCGGGCCTCCTTCTCCAGCCGTGACGTGAAGATCGAGAAGGACATTTGATACGCACACGCGAGCGCCAGAAGGATGGTGAAGATCCAAAGCGCGCCTCTATTCTGCATTACCGGTCGTTTTTCTAAAAGAGGCGGCAAATATAGCGTTGTTGTCCATCGGGGGAACTGGCTGAACAGGAATCCCCTTCGGAGCGGACCAGCGGACCTGCTTCGAGGGTTCGTCCATGGTCGCCCATCTAGGGATACACGAACGGTAATTCCATGATCGGCATCGATCCGTTCTCGATCACCACCTTTGTACATCCGCTCCATCATGAACCTACGCCACATCCTTTCCCTCCTTTGTGCGACAAGTGTCGCCGGGGGTGCCATTGCACAGATGGACCTTCACTTCGATGGGAACATCCCGGTCAGTCGGCAAGGGGTGGATCTGGACCTGGCTTGGGGCGGTGGGATCAATTCGACGCAAGTCAGCCGGATCGATCTGGACATGGACGGGCTGAAGGACCTGTTCTTCTTCGACCGGACCGGGAACAGGGTGACCATCCTTCGGAACACAGGAGGAACGGGAACGGCCGGGTATGAGGTCACGCGGGAATTCGACCATCTCTGGCCTTTCCCGGTCCTGCACGATTGGGCCCTGCTACGGGACTACAATTGCGATGGCAAGGAGGATATTTTCACCTACTCCAGCGCTGGTTTTTCCGTGTACCGGAACATTTCGACCGCCGATGGGGCCGCATTCGAATTAGTTGAATACCGCGTGGACTGCGAATACGTGTTCACGGACGGTTCATCCCAGCGAACGAACCTGTTCGTTTCATCCGACGACCTGCCCGGTTTCGTTGACGTGGATTCGGATGGTGACCTTGATGTGCTCACGTTCGCCCAACTCGGGTCGTTCGTGCAGTATTACAAGAACCTCACTCTGGAGAACCACGGCACCTGCGATAGCCTCGACTTCGTGTTGCGCAATGGATGTTGGGGCCGCTTCGCGGAGAATGCTGCCACCAATGCTGTCACCCTGAACGTGCCTTGTCCCTTCCAGGTCCCCGCACCGGAAATAGGCGGGCCACCGGTGGAAAGCGTTGAAGGAGATGGGGTGGCACTCGCCAAGGCCCACTCCGGTAGCACCGTGACGCCGCTGGACTTGGACGGGGACAACGTGATGGACCTGTTGCTCGGGGATATCACGTTCCCCAATATCGTTGCCCTGAACAACGGCGGTACCACGTCTGATTCCTTCATGTCCTCCGTGGATGATGAATACCCGGTGTACGACACCTCTGTTGAGCTGCCTATCTTCCCGGGAGCGTTCCATCTGGATGTTGACGGGGATGACAAACGGGACCTGTTGGTAAGTCCGAACGGGCGCTCCCTTTCACAGAACTTCAAGAGTCTTTGGTACTACACCAATACAGGCACCGACGCTGCTCCGGTGTTCGAACTGCAACAAGAGGACCTGTTCCAGAGCCGTATGATCGATCTGGGGAATGGGGCCTATCCCATTCCTTTCGATCACAACGGCGACGGCTTGATGGACTTGATCGTTGCGAACGATGGCTACTACAATCCAGGGATCGACTTCATAGGAAAGATCGCACTGCTGGAGAACACCGGAACCCTGTCGGCCCCTGCCTTCGAGTTCGTCACCGATGATTACATGTCCCTCTCCACAAGCGGCATCGGTGTAGCCATGTATCCCGCCTTCGGTGATGTGGATGGTGATGGGGACAAGGACATGTACATCGGCGACCAGGGTGGCGTGATCCACTTCTACCGCAATACGGCAACAGGACCTATCGCCCAATTCGTGCTTGACCAGCCGAACATCACCGATTCCGAGGGTGAGGTCATCGACCTCGGAATGAACGTCACGCCACAGTTCAATGATATGGACGGAGACGGTCTTCTCGATCTGATCGTGGGTGAACAGAACGGGAACTTGAACTATCTCCGCAATTCCGGAACTGCAACGGATGCCGCTTGGACCTTGGTGACCGATTCACTGGGCCATGTCATGACCGAGGGCGAGTACTCGCAGGGCTTTTCCGTGCCGTTCCTGTTCGAGAACGCCCAAGGGGACCGGGAGATGCTCGTTGGATCGGACCCGGGTTGGTTGTGGCACTACACCAACATCGACGGCAACCTCGATGGAACATGGACCCTGACGGACACCAGCTTCATGGACATACGGGATGGCTACCGGACAAGTCTTTGCTTGTACGACTTCACCGGCGACGAGGAATTGGACCTCGTTATCGGGAATTTCCAAGGTGGCTTGTCCTTCTGGCGAAGTGATGTAGTGTCGGGTATAGCGGGACCGGCGCGCCCCAGGACCGAGGTCACCGCACTACCTAACCCAACGGACGGAAGTCTCGAGCTGATCACCTCGGCCCCCTTGGCCCGGGGATCATACTGGGTCTTCCGCAACAGTATCGGTCAGGAGGTGGCCAGAATACCAGCCACTGGCAGCCGGACAACAACCGACCTGTCAGGCCTGGCAGCCGGCATTTACGTGGTTCGGGCTGAAGGAAGTGCCACCACGGAACCTATCCGTGTGGTGGTTTCCGACGGTCCGATCCGGTAGATCGAACAGGTAGCTCCAGAAAACAGGAACGGCGCCCCTTGAGGCGCCGTTCCCCTAATGCGCAACGGTCTCAGGCTGTGACGTTCATCTTGTCCAGCACATCCATGACCTCCTTCACCGCTTTGGCACTGGCATCGCACAAGGCCTGTTCCTCCTTGTTCAACTTCAGTTCGATGATCCGTTCCACGCCCTTGCGGCCGAGGATGACGGGAGCACCCATATAGATGTCCTTCAGGCCATATTCTCCCTGCAGCCAGACACAACAAGGGAAGATCCGCTTCTGATCGCGAACTATGGCCTCGACCATCTGGGCAGCAGCCGTTCCCGGTGCGTACCAGGCAGACGTACCCAACAGGTTCACGATCTCTCCTCCACCCTTTTTCGTCCGCTCTACGATGGCGTCGAGTTTATCCTTGTCGATCAGTTCGGTCACCGGAATACCGCCTATGGTCGTGTAACGCGGCAAGGGTACCATGGTATCGCCATGCCCCCCCATGAGAACGGCCTGGATATCCTTCGGGCTCACGTTCAACTCGGTGGCCAGGAAGGCACGGTACCGCGCCGTATCCAGGATACCGGCCATACCGAACACGCGGTTCGCGGGGAATTTGCTGTTCACAAAGGCACAGTAGGTCATCACATCCAGCGGATTGCTCACCACGATGATGATGCAGTTCGGGCTGTGTTTGACCACGTTCTCCGTGACGCTCTTCACGATCGCGGCGTTGGTGGCGATCAGGTCGTCACGGCTCATTCCCGGCTTTCGGGGCAGACCGCTGGTGATGACCACCACATCGCTATTGGCGGTCTTGGAATAATCGTTCGTACTACCCACCAAGCGCGAGTCGAACAGGTTGATCGGCGCGGTCTGCCAAATGTCCAAGGCCTTCCCTTCTGCGAAACCTTCCTTGATGTCCAAAAGGACCACTTCGTTGGCGAGTTCCCAACGGGCCACGGCATCCGCGCAGGTCGCCCCCACGTTGCCCGCCCCTACGACGGTGACTTTCATTCGCTTGTGTTGATTGAGGTGTTGTCCCAACGCACCACCATGGTCCATGGGGAGGCCGCGAAAGTAGTACGATCCATCCTGCGAACACCGCTTTTTGCGGAGCAGTTCCTTGGGGTTCAACCCCTTGTCGATCGATCTACGCCCGGCAGGCATCCTTTTCCGGTGGTTTGCGTCTTTACAACAAGCATGGCTATCTTACCCGCTCAAATGGTACGGCCCGAAGTCCCCCCGACGGCAACCGAACGGAATCCGCTCCGTCTGGTCCCTACGTGGGTACACATGGAAGGGCCGGAGCAAGCGTTCGGTGCGCTGATCGATGGGTGCTTGAAAGAGGAACGCAAGGCCCAGCAGCGGGTCTATGAGTTGTTCTACGGTAAGATGATGGCGGTATGCCTTCGTTACACCAAGAATGCCGATCAGGCCAAGGACATCCTTCAGGACGGGTTCATCAAGGTATTTCGTAGCGTTGACAAGTTCAACCGTGCGGGTTCTTTCGAAGGTTGGATCCGACGGATCATGGTGAACACGGCCATCGATCATTTCCGGAGGACCAAGAATTCCTATCTGTTGCTCGGCGAGGAACGCAGCATCGAGGATTTTGGGGACCAGGACGAGGAGGATATCCTTGCTGATGAGGGTGGGGAGGACATATTGGACCTCAAACCGGCGGACATCATCAATGCGATGCAGAAGCTGACCCCGGCCTATCGCACGGTGTTCAACCTGTATGTGTTCGAGGAACTCACCCACAAACAGATCGCCGACACGTTGGGGATCAACATCGGGACCTCCAAGAGCAATCTCGCCAAGGCGAAGCACAATTTGAAGAAGTTACTCACAAAAGAGCATCGGCTCCACTAACGGTCGAGCACCATGAACGGGTTGAACGCATTTGAACGAACGGTGAAGGATTCCTTGGAGCCCTATGAGGTGCCGTACAACTCGGCCGATTGGGCCCAGTTGGAGCGCAAGATGGACCAGGGAAAGCTGACCCACAGGGTTTCCCGGTCGGGTCTATACGCTTTGCTGTTGGGCGGCTCCATCGCTGCTGCGAGCAGTTTCCATGTATTGGTCTCACCGGTGAATTCCACTGAGGAGTTGGCCGGCCCGGCCAGGATCGATGCCACCCTTCCTGTTCCTTCAGGACCCGTAGCGGAGACCCGCACTTCCCTTGTGACCCAAATAGCACACGAGCATTCGGAGGCGAAGTCTTCCACACCGGAAGTAACGGTCACATCACCCTCAACCGTTGATCCGAACATTGGGCCCAAGGCTTCGAAACCAGCTGTTGGCATACCGGCGAAAGCCGAACCTACGAACGATGGCGGGCGGAAAGTTGCGGATGGCCCTGTGGTGCGCCCCAGTATCACCGAGGGTTGTCCGGGTACATTGATCGAGTTCGCTGCCCAGAACCTTCCTGAAAAGGGCATTTACCTCTGGAACTTCGGTGACGGTAGTTTCTCGAACAATCCGACCCCGAGCCACGCATTCTCCAAATCGGGCAGCTTCGAGGTCATGCTGTCACATTCTTCTCCAGGAGGGGGTACGATCCAAAACAAGCCGGCTACGGACCGGATCGTGATCCACGAGGCACCGGAGGCCTCGTTCAATCTATTGAAGCAGGAATATGACAACACCGTACCATCGGTGCATTTTGAGAACCGCAGCTTGGGAGGTAGTTCCTACATGTGGGATTTCGGGGATGGCGCTACGTCGACCATTGCCCATCCGGACCACGTCTACAAGAAGGAGGGTATGTACCAGGTTTCCCTGACGGTGACCAACGCGAACGGCTGCGTAGACCGGACGGAGCGTACCGTGCGGATCGATTCGGACTATGACCTGCTCGCTCCGAAGACCTTCTCCCCCAATGCCGATGGAGTGGATGATGTCTTCATGCCCGAAGCCCTGAAGACCTTGGGGGTCAAGTTCCACATGTCCATTTTCGATTCCAAGAGCGGCAAATTGGTCTACGAAACCTCTGACGCCCAGCGGCCTTGGAACGGGAAGGTCTTCAACCGTGGAGAAGCGTGTGTTTCCGGGGATTATGTGTGGATGGTAGAGATGCGGGACGGTGAGAAACTCGGCGGGACGTACAACGGAGCCATCGACCTGGTGCGTTAGGCCCCCTCTAATGATGACCGAACAAGGACCCGGACCCAGTCCGGGTCCTTTATTTTTGCACTTGGGCAACCATGTAGCCCGGGTGTGGGTCACTTCGGCAGCACAAGTGACCTTTACTTGATCGTGTGTTGCCCGTACCGCTCATGACCCGTCGAATAATGGTGACATCCATGATGAAACGCTACCTCTCCGCTCTGTTCACCCTGGTCTTGTCGGTTCCCGTGTTGGGGCAACAATACCCGATCTCTTCCGGGACGATAACTGCTTGCGCTGGGGTTCTGGAGGATTCGGGCAGTGCCGCTGGTCAATACAGCGATAATGAGAATTTCACGGTGGTGATCTGCCCGGAAAACGCAGGGGACGGGATCTCGCTGAACTGGCTCATTGCCAACCTCAGCCCAACAGGACCAAATCCGCCCGATCGAATGCGCATTTGGGATGGGAACAGTACCGCGGCGACGAGCTTGGGTGAATACACGGGTACGGAGATGCAAGGTCTTGTCGTTTCGGCCACGACCATGAACGCAACAGGCTGTCTCACCGTGCAATTCATTTCGAATGCGAACGGGGTTGGTGATTTCGCTGCTGCCATCAGTTGCTTCACCCCTTGCGATCGTCCGGTTGCAGTGGCTGTAATGAGCGAGCCCAGCCCAGCGATGATCTGCGTTGGTGAAGAGATAAGTTTCGATGGTAGTGCATCGACCGCTGCACAAGGTTTCGGTATCGTCTCCTACACTTGGGATTTCGACGATGAGACCTCGGCCACCGGTCCCACGGCGACACATACGTTCGCTGAACCGGGTGAATACATCGTTCAGCTGGACCTTGTCGATAACAACGATTGTGCGAATTCCAATGTGGTGGATCTCCAGGTCTTGGTGAGCACCACCCCCGAATTCCAAGGAACCACCGAATCACAGTCCCTTTGTGTGGGCGCTACCATCGACCTTGCCGCTGTGGTGGAACCAGTTACTTGGACAGGCCTGCCGGACGCCAATTTCGGACAGGCCGTATTCCTTTCCGACGACGTTGGACAGCCCTTCCTTTCAACCTTGTCCTTCAGCCAATTCGAACCCGGTCAAACGCTGACAAGCTGCGATGATCTTATTTCCGTGTGCATCAGCATGGAGCACTCGTTCATGGGTGACCTGCTGCTGCAGGTGATCTGCCCCAATGGTCAGTCCACGATATTGCACCAACAGGGTGGTGGTGGCACCTATCTGGGTTCACCCGATGACACCGACAGCAATCAGAACCCCATACCGGGCGAATGCTGGAACTACTGCTGGAGCGAAACAGCTACGAACGGCACTTGGGTCGACAACTCCAACGCTGGTACCGGCAACACCACCCCGGCCGGTAATCCGCAGAGTGAATCATTGAACCCCGGTACCTACGAACCAGTGGAGACCCTTTGTAATCTCGTGGGTTGCCCATTGAATGGGGATTGGGTCTATCAAAGCACGGATCTCTGGTTGGCTGATAACGGGCATATCTGCTCCTGGTCCATCAATTTCGATCCGAGCATCATTCCTGATGTGACCCAATTCACGCCGGTGATCGGGACATCCACATTGGACAGTGCCGGTTGGTCCGGTCCCGACCTGGTGATCGACCCGAACGATCCGTTGAGCGCTTCTGCAACCCTGACAGAACCCGGCGATTACTTCTATGACTTCAGTGTGGTCGACAATTTCGGTTGTTCCTACGACACGACGATCACCATTACGGTGCCCGAACCGTACGTTGTGGATGCGGGGAACGATATCGTATTGTGTACCGATGCGCTGCCAATGACCGGTGCAATTACCGCGAACGGAGGCCCGACGAACTGCGAATGGGAACTGGTGCTCACTGATGCTGCATGGGACGGCTGGAACGGTGGTGCCAACTTGGACGTAACGATCGATGGGGTTACGACGAACTACACCATCTCTGGATTCACCAATGAGGTGACCATTCCGCTCTCTGTCCAGAACGGCGGAACGATCGAACTGTACTACACCGCAGGAACAACGTGGAACAATGAGAACTCCTTCGTCCTGAGCGACGATGTCGGAACAGAGATCTACGCGTCTCCCAATGGACCTGCGACAGGACTCGTCTACGCTGGGGCAACTGCCTGTGGTGGCGGCCCACAGCCGATCTATAGCTGGACCCCGACCACCGGGTTGACCGACCCGAGCAGCCCGACAACCGATGTCTATGTTACGGAGCCCACCATGTTCTTCATGAGCGCCTATCCGGTGGGACACCCTGAATGCGCTGTTACGGACAGCGTTCTCGTAAGCCCCGATCCGTCGATCGACGCGGGGATCTCTTCAGCGACGGTTCTCTGTGCAAGCGACCCTGTGATCCAATTGACGGATTCGTTGGACGGAGATCCCGATGCGGGTGGTGTATGGACCACGAGCCTTGGTGTCGTGGTACCCAACGCTTTCGATCCATCGGTCGGGGTTACGGATATCTATACGTACACGGTGACCAGTG
>DEQO01000046.1:7780-8057 GCA_002360495.1 Flavobacteriales bacterium UBA3364 | reverse complement strand
TATCGTGATGCACAGCGTTCCCGCGGGCCATAAGCGACTTTGGGCTAGACCAAACTCAGAGTAGGTCGCCGTGTATTCCGTGAGCAGTCCATTCGCGTAGCGCACATCACCTGTTTGCACGAACGGATAGGGACCATCATAAAGCCGCTTGTCATCCCTCGGCCGGTGCTTCGACTTGCCACGGTTCAATTCACCCAGTTGCGGCAGCGTGGACCACATCCAGCCTTCAGGCAGCGAGGGTAGACTATCCAGATCGAGTTCTGCGGGTGTCGATGTC
>DEQO01000046.1:0-7648 GCA_002360495.1 Flavobacteriales bacterium UBA3364 | reverse complement strand
AGTTCTGCGGGTGTCGATGTCTTCGTCTTGCGTCCGGTTCTTTCGGTTGCGGCTCTGTTTGCCTGGATCCGCGCCACAATTCGTTCAGCATCTTCGACATCAGAGTTCTTCTCTCTCCACTCTTCCGTCAACCTCCCCTCCACCGCCGCCTTCAACACCGCCTGCTTGTACCGTTTCAACCGGGCCTTGGCCGCGTGCAGCCGCGCCACCGCCGCATCCAGCCGCCCCAGCTGCGTTTCGATCGCCGACACGATCCGCCGCTGTTCGGGAAGGGGGAACAACGGGAACGGATAGTCCTTGATAAGTCCGGGCTTCGCACGCATCAATGAGCCACCAACACCTGATGCGTTCAGCGCAAGGTGGTCGCGCAGTTCATCCTGTTGCAGATAGTAACCGAGATACTGCGGCAGGAAGTCTGGACTTGGAGGGAACGTCATCCATTCGGATGAAGCAATTTTCCGGTGGCCCGTATGCGAGCTCACCACCCATGTGCGGTTGATCCGGGGGTTGATCTTGCACAGCAACACGGTGTCATCCTCCACCATCTGCTTGCTTGCGCCGACCGTCTTCCCCAGAGCAACTTCGGGCTTGCCTTCAGCATGGCTCGGCACGCTGAAGAGCTCGAACTCTTCATCCGGGAACTTGCGCGGATCAAGAGCTTTCATCTTGGCTACATAGGTGCCCAGTTTTGCCATTTGCGGCTTTAGATCGGTGTTCTTCAACACTGCTTCCATCACGCTTCCATCTAGATACTCTTGTCGGTTCTCATAGGTGCCGGTTCCCCACTGTTTCAAGCTTACCTCGATAGAGCTGGATGAAGTCGCTCAACTTCCGTTGATTCGGTCCGTGGGCATAGTTGCGCCGGTGCTCATCGTTCACGTTGGCATGGCACAATACGCACAGGCACCTCAGGTTCAAGTCCCTGTTGTCCGTCTTCACACCGCTTATGTGATGGGTCTCCAGGTAAAAACCATCCACGAACCGTTCGTTCAGCTGAATGCCACAGTCCTCACATGTGAATTTCCTACGCTGCCTGTAATCACGGCTTTTCTCGGCCCAGTCCGGTGTGTACCCGGATTCCAAGACGTCAATGTGCTTCGGCAGGTCTGCTGTCCTGAAGAGCCCGGCTTTGGTCGCCTCTTCTCTGAGCAACTGCTCATATTGTTCAGTGGTCAGCCTCTTGCGAAGATGGGGCATCATGTTCTGGCACTTGCTGCAGAGCTTCGGATCCTTCTTTGTGCCGTCGTACTCATCCATCTCCACTGCTACGTCCGAGAACACGTAGTGCCCGTCATAGTTGTTTTTCAAGATCTGGCCTGCGATCGTGTCGCAATTGCAGGTATGGAATCGGGGGACGATGGTATCCTCTCCCGTATCGCTATCGCGGTAGGGCCTGGAGTAGCCCTTCCCGATGTATAGGAAGCCCTTGTGCTCAACGCCATCATCATCCTTGTAATAGAAGCCATCCGCCATGCGACGAACACGCCGACCAAGCTCCTCTCTGTTCAGACGCGCCGTTATCCGCTGGAACGTGGACGCGACCGAATCCGGGTCGATGTCGAACCGGCGCTTTACAAAGGCTTTGAGGTCGCGGAAGTCGTACAGGCTCATCGCTTCTTCTCGGTGATCTTGTCGAGCAGCTCCTGTAGCACTTCTTCGGTGCGGGTCACTATACGGAATTCCACCCTCTTGGAGCGTTCAAGGTCTTCGGGCTTCCCGCTGCGCAGGGTCAGATCTCCACTGGCATCCACTGTACGACCATAGCTGAGGCCATTGGCCATGAGCCAGAAACGGACGAGTTCCTGGTCCGTCGAGGGCAAAGCCGCATATGTGGTACTGTCGTTGAAAAGCACGTACTCCAGTACATTCCGGGTTCGCCTCTGGGACAGGTCCACATTATAGATGTAACCGCCCTTGCTGTTCGTGTGCCCTTCGATGCGAACCTCGAGGATGCTTTCCTTGAACCTGTCCTGGAGCAAAATCTTCATATATCGGGGGAAGAAGTCCTTCAGGATGGACTGGAACTCGGGCTTTAGCACATCCTTGTTCTCATCGAAGAGCACCTGTTCGTTCATGAACCGGATGGACAGGTCTTCTTCTAGGACGGCATTCCACTTGGTCTCCTTGAAATCCTCATCGAATTCCCTCTTCAACTCCTTATACAGCTCAACCTTGGTGTTCTGGAAGTCCTGCACAAGCATGTCCTTCTCCCGCTCCTGCTTCTTTTGCTGCATGATGTAGGTGATTGCGATGAATAGAAAGATCACCATCAGCCCCGTCATGATATCGGACAGGTTGACCCAATACGTCTCCTGAGGTCTGTTAGAGCTCATTGCTGGTCCGTCTCAGGTTTCAACGCCGGTTGCCCAGCACATCATTGGCTCTGTTCTGATAGGCCACTACCATGGCTTGGAGCACCTTGTCAAGGCTGATGAAGCTTTGGTTCATCCGCTCTTGGAACGAACGCTCAAGCAACCCGACCTGTCGCTTCATCTCCTCGTTGCCTTCCTTCAACACACCCACTCCTTCATTCATGCGGTTCTTCAAATCGGCCCAGAAACCGCTGGCATTGTTGCGCAGCTCCTCGATTTCCTTGAGGGCTTGGATAAGCCGTCCTACCGATTCAGCGAAGGTCTTCTCACGCTCGATCCATTGACTCAATGTAGAACTGCTCTGTTGCATCTCCTTGGTCGAGACGTTCAGCAGCTCCATGCTCTGCCGCAGATTCGTCTCCTTGATGAGCACATCCTCCAATTCCTTCACCAACTGAACAAGGATGCTGTCATTGTTCACGAGATTATCGGTGGACGTCGCAATGGAACTGACAGACTGAGCCGATATCTGCAGGCGCTCGGACACATCCTTGAACTGGGCGATCAGTGTAGCCACTTGTTCCTTGTTCTCACGTTGCCAATCGTTCAAGCTCTTCACGCTACGATTGAGCTCTTCGAAGTTCTCCTTGACGAGACGATCGATCAACTCACTGAGCTTGTCGTTAAAGCCCCCGATCACATTCTCGATCGCCTTGACGAGAGCCTCGGTGTTGCTCTTCTCCATCAGGGTCGTGAACTCATCGAACTTCCGAGCGATCAGCTCCTGGCTGGAAAGGACAGTATCCTTGATCATATCCACGCGTGCCCCAGTTTCCTTTCCGATCGTAAGCTGTTCTTCCCGCATGCGTTGGATCTGTGTTAGCAAGCTCGTCTCCCCATCGCCACCGAGTGCCTTCAACATCGCATCACCGCTTTCGCGGGTCTGTTGCCTTAGCTTCACAAAGTGCGTGGAAAGGCTGTCGTCATTACTGCTGCTGATCGCTGCGCGCAGTTCTGCGAACTGTCGTTTGTTCTCGTCATTGCTTTCCTTGATCACCTGAATGAGATCCGCAAGCTTCTGAACTTCCTCGCTGGTTATCACTCCCGCGCGATCCCACTTCCGTTTGATAGTTGCTACGAACTTGGCGGAGATCACCCCCAGAAAGATCCCGATAATGGACGTCCAGAAGGCCGTCTTCATGCCACTTAACAGGCTTGGGATACTCGCCTCAATGTCATCCACATCGAACTTCTCCAGCCCGGCCGCTATCCCCAAGAAGGTGCCAAATACACCTAATGTGGAGAACACCGATGGAATGGATTCCATGATGTAGATGTTCACCACGTTGATATTTATCCAGCCCCGTATGAGCACGTACAGGGAGATAATGAACCACAAGGAGATCATCCCGATCGCCACCCACCACGCAATGATTGTCAGATCCATGTCTTGATGTGTTCAGGTTGTGCTTCGCTTCTTGGTCAAATGATCACGCCGCCAACGTTTCGTTCAACTCCTCAATGACCTTGTCCATGTCCGCGCCAAAGAGCTGGTACATCTTGGCCAGTCCGCCTTGCTGGCCCAGGGTGCCCAGCTCCAGGTCGTCGCGGTCCAGGTGTACGCTTTCGGCAATGAAGTCGCGCAGCCCGCGCAGCCACGCCATCTGCGCCTCGGTGAACTTCACGTTGCCCGCCTGCTTGCGGAACACCCACTCCTGGAAGTTCTTCCGCACGGTGTCGGCGTAGGGGCGCAGCTCGGTGTCCACACCCAGCTCGAAGCGGATAAGGGCCACGAGGTCGGTGAGCAGGCGCTGCTGGCTGCCCTCGGTCTTCAGGTTCATGGCCCGTTCGTAGGCCGCCCACACGCGTTCGTGCGTGAGGTTGAAGGGCGGCTGCTGTAGGGCCTCGGCCACTTCCTGCACCATGCGGAAGGTGAGCTCCTTGCGGCGGTAGGGCTGGCTGTAGTAAATGCGCAGGGCGGTGAGGGTGTCGCGCTGGCTGCTGAGGAATTGCCGGAACTGCTTCACGGTCTCCTCGGCCTTCTCCTTGGCCTGTGCATCGAAGCCCGCGTAGGTGACCTCGTCGGTGTTCACCACATCAATAAGCTGCTCGTACTTCTTGCGCACGTTGTCCACGTAGTCGCGGAAGCCGCTGTCGTCGAAGACCAACGTGGCCGCCTTCGGCAGGTCAACGCCGGGAGCTGAGGCAGCGGTCGCGGCCACCACATCCGGGTCGTGCGCATCGAGGAGCTCTTTCACCACACCTTGGATGCTGCGGCCAGCAGCCTTCTCCTTGAACGCCTCCTTCTCCTTGGGGCTGATCTGCTTCTCCAGCCGGGTAAGTCGGTTGGCCAGGCTGGTGAGGGTGTCCTCGTCGCGCTGGCCCATCACCACCTGCATCATCAGGTCCTTCAGGCTTACGCCGGGCTTGCGCTCCAGCGGACGGCTGTCGGTCTTGCAGCTCTGGGTAACGCCCACGGCGTCCACGATCACGAAGTGCGTTTTGGCGGTGGTGGCGCTGGGCGTCACCTTGCGCAGGCTGTCGGCATCCAGGATGCGGGTGCCGCGCCCCTTCATCTGTTCGAAGTAGTTACGGCTCTTCACATCGCGCATGAAGAGCAGCACCTCCAGCGGCCGCACGTCGGTGCCGGTGGCGATCATGTCCACGGTCACCGCGATGCGCGGGTGGTAATCGTTGCGGAAGCGGGCCAGCAGGCTCTTGGGGTCCTCCTCGGTGCTGTAGGTGATCTTTTTGCAGAACTCGTTGCCCTCGCCGTACTCCTCGCGCACGATCTGGATGATGTCGTCCGCGTGGCTGTCGGTCTTGGCGAAGATCAGCGTCTTGGGCACCTCGCGGCGTTCGGGGTAGATCTCCGTTTCAATGGCCTTCTTGAAGGCCTTGATCACGGTGCGGATCTGGCTGGGGTTCACCACATCGCGGTCCAGCTGGGTGCCGGTGTAGGTGATGTCCTCATCGGCCTGCTCCCAGCGTTTGGCGCGGGTCAGGCGGTCGCGCTTGTCGATGTATTGCTGCGCCTTGATGGTCTCGCCCTGCCTGGTGATGCGCGTTTCGATCAGGTAGGCATCGTGCCCCACGTTCACGCCATCGGCCACGGCCTGTTCGTGGGTGTACTCGCTCACCACGTTCTCGTTGAAGAAGGCCTTGGTGCGGTTGTCGGGCGTGGCGGTAAGGCCCACGAGGTAGGCATCGAAGTACTCCAGCACCTGCCGCCACAGGTTATAGATGCTGCGGTGGCACTCGTCGATGATGATGAGGTCGAAGAACTCCGGCGGGATGGTGGGGTTGTACGCCACGGGGGCGGGCGCGGGCGACGCATGCGTCGCCCCTACGCCACCCGCGGCCATCGCGCGGGCCACATCCGCCGCCGGTGCCTCGTCGGCGGATGCGTCCATGTCCACGCCCTGCAGGATGCTGTACATGCGCTGGATGGTGCTGATGCACACCTGCGCGCCGGGGTCGATGTAGCTGCTGGCGAGGCGTTGCACGCTGTACAGCTCGGTGAACTTGCGCTTGTCGTCGTTGGGCGTGTAGCTCTGGAATTCCTGCTCGGCCTGCTCGCCCAGGTTCTTGGTGTCCACCAGGAAAAGGATGCGCCGCATGCGCACGGGCGGCTTCAGCAGGCGGTAGGCGCTGGTGATGGCGGTGAAGGTCTTGCCGCTGCCGGTGGCCATCTGCACCAAGGCCTTGGGCCGGTTCTGGCTCAGGCTCTTCTCCAGGTTGGCAATGGCGCTGATCTGGCACTCGCGCAGGTGGGTGGGGTCCAGCGGCGGGAACTGGGTGAGGCGGCTGCGCAGGCTGTCCTGTTTGAGCCAATCCTGCAAGGTCTCGGGCCGGTGGAAGCTGAACACTTCGCGGGCGCGGGGCTTGGGGTCGCGCAGGTCCCAATGCTTGGTGATCTCGCCGGTGCTGAGGTAGCAGAAGGGCAGCGTGTGCTGGCCGATGGTCCAGCGCAACTTGGCGGTGGCGTAGCCCTCGGCCTGCGCCTCGTGCACGGTGAACTTCTCGGCCTCCTCGGGTTTCTTGGCCTCCACCACGCCAACGGGTACGCGGTCCACGAAGAGGATGTAGTCGGCGGGGCCCACGTCGGTGTCGTATTCGCGAACCGCAACGCCGAGAGATGCCGAGGGGTTCAGTGCCTTCTTGTCCTGAACGGTCCAGCCGGAAGCGAGCAGCATCTGGTCGATGCGCTCGCGGGCTTGTTGTTCGGGGGTGAGGGACATAAGGCCGCTGAAAGTAACAATCCGCAGCGGCCCCGAGACCGATGGACCATCCCCGCGCATTACGTGGTACCCGATATCCCGCTCTTCCAGGATCCGCAGAACGTGGGCCGCCTTCGTTTTCCCCGGCGGCCCGGCACGGACTGCTGCGGTTATCAACAACGACCGGGGGAACTACGCGGTTGTGCGCCTTCGAAAAACAGCGCGTAGCCGCCTACCTTGTTAAGGCGCAATCGACGGCTTCTTCGTCCATGGTCAAGCATACCCTTCGCCGTGTCATCGGCCACAATGTCAAGCAGCAGCGTGAGCTCTTCCGCTACACGCAGGCCCATGTTGCGGAGGAAGCAGGTATCAGCCAGACCACCCTGAGCAATGTGGAGGCAGGCAAAGCAGGCCTGGAACTGGAATCGGCCGTGCGCATCGCCCGGCTCTTCGGTTGCGATGTGGGTGATCTTGCCTCACCCAACTTCATGTTCAGGATGCAGGACGAGAAGAAGGACCGCAAAGCAGCCAGTTGAGCGCTGTCTCGTTCAGCATCACCCGAAGGGATCCGCAGACACGCACGAAGGATGGGTCGATGGCACGGAATCCAGCCTAGTACATCCCCCGGAGAAACGTGTGCATGCGCGTGAAGCAGCCTATGCTGGCGACCAATGCTGTCTGTGCCGCACCACGAAGGAGTGGGTGGTGTCGAGGTAAGGAACGGCTGACCGCACAGGACCGCTCGTGTGGCTGCGCCCGAAGATGCATGTGTCCGCCAAGGAACCCACCTACGGTGTGCATGTAAACACCATGGTGTATCGCCCGACGGAGCAGGCTCGTCCACAAGAAGGAGCCTTGCGGCACACAGGAGCGTACGCCAACAGTGCACCGGATCCTCCCTTGCCGATGCACGGTCCGACTTTCATTTCCGAATAAACTATTGCCTTCCGAATGGAACGCGCTACAACCCTTGCCACGAAAGGGTTTCCGCACTGTTCGATCATTCATTCCCGAATGATCGACGCCATCCCGGAACCCTTGTGAAAAGCGCCCGTTCGACCACCCGGATCACCTGAAACCGGAGTGGCCTTCCCGATCCGCCGGGCCGCGCAACAT
>DEQO01000176.1 GCA_002360495.1 Flavobacteriales bacterium UBA3364 | reverse complement strand
GCCGCCGCTGAGGAAGGCCCCGACCGGGACGTCCGCGATCAGTCGCAGGCGCACCGCATCGTCCATCAGCTCGAAGAGGGTCTTGCGGATATCCTTGGACGGGTGGACACGCTTGCTCGCCTCCACCACATCGTACCAACGCTCCACCTTGGCCCCTTCGGCATCGACACGGATCGAATGGCCGGGAAGCAACTTGTGGGTGCCCTCGAACACCGTATAAGGGGCTGGGATGTAGTGGTAAGCGAAGTACTGCTGCGCAGAAAGCATGTCCTGCTTGCGCTCAGCGCCCAAGGCCACGAGGCTGCGCAGTTCGCTCGCAAAAAGGAACCTGCCATCGATCACGCTCCACAACAGGGGCTTCACACCAAAACGGTCGCGTGCAACGAACAGGGCGTCTGTCTCCTTGTCGTGTATCGCCAAAGCGAAGAAGCCGTTCAAGTCGTTCAGGAATGCGGGGCCCTTCACGGAATAGAGCCGCAGGACGACCTCCGTGTCCGAGTGGCTTCGGAACACATGGCCCTCCCGTTCCAGCTGCGCGCGCAGCTCCTGGAAATTGAAGACCTCGCCGTTGAATACGATGGTGTAGCGACCGCCGATATCGGTGAAGGGTTGATGGCCTGCGCTGCTGGTATCGATGATGCTCAGGCGCCGGTGTCCGAGCACTGCACGACCTTGTCGGTGGATACCGGAATCGTCCGGACCGCGATGCGCGATGCACTGCAGGGCCGGCTCCATCCGCTCACCGGCGACCGCACGCGCTGTATCGATCTGGTAGGTACCTGCTATGCCGCACATGGTTTCGCTGTCACCGCCCGTATCGGCGATGCATGGATCGCCGCTACAGGTGGATGACCTCTCCGTATGCTGCCGCTGCCGCTTCCATGATGGCTTCGCTCATCGTCGGGTGCGGATGGACGGTCTTGATGATCTCGTGGCCCGTGGTCTCCAGTTTGCGGATGCTCACGCACTCGGCGATCATCTCCGTCACGTTCATACCGATCATGTGCGCGCCCAACAACTCGCCGTACTTGGCATCGAAGATCAACTTCACGAAGCCGTCCTTGTTGCCCCCGGCGCTGGCCTTGCCGCTCGCGCTGAAGGGGAACTTGCCCACTTTGATCGCCAGTCCTTTCTCCTTGCACTGCTTCTCGGTCATGCCCACACTGGCCACTTCGGGTGAGCAATAGGTGCAACCGGGGATGTTGTTGTAGTCCAACGCGTGCGGCTTCTGGCCGGCGATGGCTTCCACGCAGATGATCCCTTCGGCACTCGCCACGTGCGCCAATGCCTGGCCCGGCGTGGCATCACCGATGGCGTAGTAGCCCGGGATGTTGGTCTTGTAGAATTCGTCGGTCTTGATCTTGCCCTTGTCGGTGACGATGCCGACCTCTTCCAACCCGATGCCTTCGATGTTGGCGGCGATGCCCACCGCGCTCAGCACGATGTCGCATTCGACCACCTTTTCGCCGGTCGCGCTCTTGATGGTGACCTTGCAGCCTTTGCCGCTGGTGTCCACCTTGGTCACCTCGCTGGAAAGCATCACCTCGATGCCCTGCTTGGTGAAGCTCTTCTGGAGCTGCTTGCTCACGTCCTCATCCTCCACGGGGACCACGTTCGGCAGGAACTCCACCAAGGTCACCTTTGTGCCGAGAGCGTTGTAGAAATAAGCGAATTCACTACCGATGGCGCCGCTGCCGACCACCACCATGCTCTTGGGTTGTGCGGGCAGCACCATGGCATCGCGGTAACCGATGATCTTCTTGCCATCCTGCTTCAAGGCAGGGAGCTCCCTGCTTCGAGCGCCCGTGGCGATGATGATGTGTTTGCCTTCCACGATCTCCTTCTTGCCGTCGGTCGTGGTCACTTCGATCTTCTTGCCGGGCTTGACCTTGCCCGTACCCATGATCACATCGATCTTGTTCTTCTTCATCAGGAACTGCACGCCCTTGCTCATGCCATCGGCCACGCCACGGCTGCGGGCGACGATACCCGGGAAATCCGCCGTGGGAGCGCCCACGGTGATGCCGTAATCCTTCGCGTGGTTGATGTATTCGAAGACCTGAGCGCTTTTCAGCAGCGCTTTTGTGGGGATGCAACCCCAGTTGAGGCAGATGCCGCCGAGGCTTTCCTTTTCAACGATGGCGGTCTTGAGACCGAGTTGGCTGGCGCGGATGGCGGCAACATAGCCGCCGGGGCCGCTGCCGAGAACGATGACGTCATAGCTCATCAGGATGGTGCGTTCTGGTTGGGGCCGCAAAACTACCGTTCCGTGGGGAACCGGCACCTCACATTTCCCACCTTGCCGTTCATGCCGCTCAAGCGGCCTTTTTGGTGGTCGTGTACAACGTCGGTCCGGTCCGTCACCGGCATTTATCTTCGCCGCCATGGCCGAAACAACCTTCCTGCCGGATGCCAGCGGTAGTACCAAGCGTCCCGACATCATCTCGGTATTAGGTCTGCTCACCTTTCTGAACACCGGCCTATTCATCCTGATCTATCTGTTCGGGATGTTCGGTATGATGGCCATCGGCAAGATGCCTGTGGATGAATTCGCCCAGTTGATGCATGATGCCGCCGGTAAGTACCTGCCCGAGGACGAGATGTTCATGGTGGAGGACCTGTCGCGGACATTGCACAGCAGTGGCCTGCTCTTGATGGGTATCTATCTCCTGCGGACGGGTATCCGCCTGTTCGGTGCCATCGGCATCTGGCGCGGACAGAAGCGTGGATTCTACATCTATGCCGGTGCGCAGCTCATCGGCCTCTTCGCGCCGCATATCGTCCTGCCCTGGTCCTTGCTCGGTGTCTTCGGTCCATTGATGACCGTGGGGATCACCGCGCTCTACGGCAGCCAGCTCAAGCGGCTGGCCTGAACGCATCGCAGTAGGCTTATCAGGTGATCGGTGCTGATCGATCCACTGGTACGGACGTCGGTCGGCCTGGTCGTATCGCGCGGTTCGATGGGTCCTGGCTTGACGGCACGGGACCTGGGGCACGTGGAACGCAGTGCCATCGTCAGCGAGGACGCTCGCACCTGCGACCGGCGCCCTGGAACAACCGTAGTTGCCTTGGCCCTTGGTAGGTTCGCGCCGTGCGATCGCTCAAGCGAGGTTATCGCTTCTACATCGGTTCCTTCGATGGCCTCAGCCGTGAGGTATGGGTGCTGGCCTTCATCACCTTCGTGAACCGCGCGGGTACCATGGTGGTGCCCTTCCTGTCGCTCTATCTCACGAAGGACATGCACCTTACGTTGGAAGAGGTTGGCTGGATCATGAGCAGTTTTGGCGCTGGATCCGTGGTGGGCTCGTGGCTGGGTGGAAAGCTTGCGGACAAGTTCGGTTTCTACGATGTCATGGTCGGCGCGCTGCTCACCTCGGGTGTGGCCTTCATTTTCCTTCAGTACGTGAATGGCTTCTGGCCTTTCTGCATCGGGATCTTCGTGTTGCTGCTCTTGAGCGATGCGTTCCGTCCGGCCATGTTCGTGGCCATTCGTGCCTACGCTGGTCCCCAAAGCCGTACCCGGGCCGTGACGTTGATCCGGCTCGCCATCAATCTGGGTTTCAGCATGGGGCCCGCAGTGGGTGGGCTGATCATTGCTGGGCTGGGCTATGCGGGATTGTTCTGGGTGGATGGTCTCACCTGCCTCATCGCCATGGGCATGATGCTCTACGGATTGCCTCGCGCACAAGCACAGAAGGACAATGATGCTGCGCGCTCCGGAGCGCTTCGATCGCCCTATCGCGATGGGCCCTTCCTGTTCTTCCTGCTCACCACGGTGCTCATCTGCGTTCCATTTCTCCAGTACTTCAGTACGGTACCGCTCTTCTACAGCGACGTTTTCGGACTTGACGAATTCAACATAGGCCTGCTGCTCGGTATGAACGGCGCGCTCATCTTCCTTGTCGAGATGCCACTGATCAAGTACAGCGAGGACCGTGGATCCGATCGTTCCCGGGTCCTGGTGGTGAGCGTTGCCTTCATCGCGCTCAGCTTCGTCATGCTCAACCTCGCTCCGCACATTGCCTTCCTATGGATCGGCATGCTTTTCATGACGGTGGGAGAGATGTTGAACTTTCCCTTCATGAACCGTTTCGCATACGACCGGGCTGAGCAAGGGAAACCCGGCGCGTACATGGCCTTGTTCACCATTTCATGGAGCGTTGCGCACATCATCGGGCATACGCTCGGCCTCAACCTCGTCGACCGGTTCGGCTATGCGCTGACGTGGTACATTTTTACGGGTATGCTGGTGCTGGCCATGGGTATGCTGTTGGTGCTGAAAAGGATGGTGGAGGGGGAGAAGGCGACCACATCAGCCAGCGCCTGATCAGTAATGCCGCAGCACCTGCCCTTCATCCACTAGGTTCAGGATCCGCAGCCCCAGCTCACCCCCGGGCGTGGTGTATTCGACCTCGAAACAGCCGAGCATGGGGCGGCCGTACTGCGTACCGCGGAATATGTAGTTCTCCAGCAGAGGCCTGGTCGTTGGAAGCCAGCCCACGGGTTCGTCGGCGGTGCGCAAGGACCCATAGCGCTGCCACAACACCTCGATGAACTCAGGCCAACGCGGTGGTTCGGCCCATCGGAACCTGTCCGCGGCCAGGCCCTGGGTCAGTTGATCAGGAGTCAGCTCCTGCCCCTCGCGCAGGGTGAAGGGAGCGAAGCTGCCGTCCGCCGTCTTGGCCATCAAGAAGGCGGTGCCGGGTAGCTGTTCAATGCCACGATGGTACGTGCCGAGAGGCGGCGCTGGCGCATGGTGTGGAGCGTTCTTTCCGGTGATCACCAGGTCGGGGATCTCGTCCGAGGTGAGGTCGATGTACTCGTTCGGAGGCACTCCCGGCGGAACCATCACCTGCGGTTCCGATGGTTCATGGCCGAAGTCGAAGGGCGGTTCACTGGGTTCGCGCTTCGGTGCGATGGGGTCGCCTTCCTCACCATAGCCGTTCGGCACACGCGCTGCGTGTTTCGTATTGATCGCCACGCGGCCATAGGGATACGGGAGCTCGAACTCGAAAGCGGCGACGCTCGTACCGCGCTCGTTGACGCTGCGGAGCACCATCGTGTGCCCATTGTGATGGTCGCCCGTTCCGTACCAGCCGTCCTGATCCTTGGTGATCGCTGGTCCGAAGGGGCGCTCCAGCAGCCAGAACTCCGTGGGCTGGCCCTCATCGGTCCAACGCAGTTGCTTGAAGTGGATGCGCT
The DNA here is from genome assembly GCA_002360495.1 of Flavobacteriales bacterium UBA3364. GTDB lineage: Bacteria > Bacteroidota > Bacteroidia > Flavobacteriales_F > PHOS-HE28 > PHOS-HE28. The sequence continues at coordinate 3,875 of DEQO01000176.1, read as the reverse complement.
TGGCCAGCAGCCCGGTGTCGAGCTGTGTGCTGTCTTCCACCGTATACCACCGCTGCGTACTGCGGGTGCTCCACATGAGGACCGCGGTGCCGCTGAGCGTGCGCACGCCCAATAGGTACTTACCCAGGTAGCCCGGTTGCTGTGGATCAGTGATGTGCACGGTGCGGCTCGTGATCAGCAGGTCGGCTCTGCCATCGCCGGTCACGTCCACGTATTCATCGGGCGGTGGACCGGGGATGATGCGAGAGTCCTGTGCTTCCGCCTGCAAGGCGAGAAGGTCGAGGCTTATTAGCAGGACGGAGATCGCGCGGTGCATGGGTCAGGGTACGAAGAGATCCCGTCGTGAAATGTAGCACGGGGGTGTGAAGGCGATCCGGTCGATGCAGGCATGGTCCTTCCAGTTGGTGCGGATGGTGATGCTCGTGTCGCTGAAGAGCCGCCGTATCACAAGTTCGCCGTAAAGCGCTTCATTGCAACGATCGATCTCCGCCCGACTGTCACCGCGATCGCAGGTGATGCCGCTGATGCGCACCGAATACCAGCCGCGGTCATCCGTGTTCACCAGCTGCTTCCCGATCAGCACGGAAGTGTTGCGGAGGAGGTCCGACGAGTGCTTGTCGTAGGCGTAGCCTTCCATCGTGTACGCAAAGGCCCGACCCTTGCCGAACACCACAGGAGCGATCAGCAGTGCCAGGAGCAGGGCCAGCGTTCTCATCGCAACACGAAGGCTTGGTCGGCCGGCACCAGCACGCCTACGCGGACGTTCACCTGGCCCGTGCTATTGGCCCTGTCGATCGCGAACGAGCCGTGCCACAGGTTACCATCGAGCATCACCTGGAACACGTAGCGTTGAGTGGCCAGACCGGGCGTGACGGTGACCAAGGCCGACTGGTGTCCGTAGCCCCAATAGGCCACTTGCACGTAACCGTCCGTGTAGTTCACCTGGGGGATCTGCAGGTCGTCCTGCGGTCCGGTGGGCACGGCAGGGATCCGGTCCCCGACGGCGCAGACCTTGGTGCGCCAATAGCCTTGGGCATCGCGTGTGTTCAGGATGGTCGTGCCCGGCAGGTTCAACACCAGGAGGTGGCAGGACCCCGAACTGCTCGGTTCATCGTCGGTTCCGCTGCATGAGCCCAGCACCACCAGGTCGGGGATGCCGTCGCGGGTGATGTCGATGCTGTCGTTCGGGGCGAAACCACAGTAGTTGCGGTCGAAATGGGGTTGTGCCTTCGCGCCAAGGCGCAGCGCGCACAAGAGGAAAAGGAGCAGGGTTCTCATCGCCGGATCAGGGTGACGTCCACCGGGGTGAAGTTCGGTCTTCCTTCCATGGGCGGGTACTCCTCCTCATCGAACACGCCGCAGAGCTCGTAGCTATCGAAGGCGGTGAGCGGCACGACCGCTTGCTTGTACCGCACGGGCCACTGGTCCCGCTCCTTGTTCAATGGCCCCGCATCGCGTTCGTCCTGGACCAGCACCTTCATCCCTTCGGTGATGAAGTCGTCGGGCACCACCAGGATGTAGTTGTTCTTGGCGAAGGGGAAGAAGTCGGGAACGCCGTAGTAGCCCCGCTTGCGGTAGGGCAGGTCCAGCTTCACATTGCGGTGGAAGAGGTACCAGGGCTTCTCGTTGTGGACCACCGGCAGGTTGTTGCCATCCAGCAGGGTGATCCGCAGGCCTTCGATCACCGCGGTATCACCAGCGGCATGCGGCCGCACCACGATCACCGAGCTGAAGTCGTAGGCGCAATGCTGGGCCGCAGCGCCCAAGGGAAGCAGGGTGAGGAGCAGGAGGGTTCTCATGGGGTGTAAAGGATGATGTCCACCGGCTTGAAGTCCGGTCTTCCCTTCCTGGTCGGATAGACCTCCTCATCGAAGGTGCCGCACAGGCCATACACGTCGTTGTTCGAGATGGGCACCACGGTACGCTTCAGCTCGCCCATGCCGCCGTTGCGCTCGTCCTGCACCAGGATCGAGTACCCCGTGTAGTCGAGGTGGGAGGGGATCACCAGCACGTAGTTGTCCCCGGCAAAGGGGAACTCCAAGTCCTTGTACCGTTCGAAGTGAGGCTGCCAGGCACGGTCGTGAAGTGCGCCGCTCCTGTCGTTCGGTCGGAACCGGTTCCACTCCTGCCCGTGGATCATGACCGGCAGGTGGTCGGTGTCCAGCAGGGTGATGCGCAGGCGGGGCTCCACGGTGGGGCTGTTCACCCGGTGGGGGTGGACAACGATGATGGACGCGTGGTCGTAGCCGCAGTGCTGGGCGGAGAGCAGGGTGGGGAGGACGGCCAACAGGGTCCCAAGGAGCCGCATGCCCGCCTGTACACGCGACGAGCATTCCGGTTCGAACCGATCCTAGCGCTCGCTTCCCCAGTCGGAGAGGGGCCTTCCTAGGGCTGGTACCTTGTGGCCTTGGGACTGGTTTGGGCCGGAGATCGGCGGTGTGCATTGGCAACTATCTCCCGGATGTGCGTCATTTGTATGGAACACAATTGATACCCAGAGCCATGAAGTGGCTGAAGTGTCTATGGATGGTTGCTGTCGGTGCCCTTCCGGTCCTGGCAACGGCCCAATGCGGTCTGGTGCTGACCAGCGCCGGTGTGACCGAGGATTGTTCGAGCTGGGACACACCTCAGGCAGGTGCGTCCTGGAACGGTGGAACGGCGCCTTTCACGGTGACCTTCACTTCGCTGTTCGGGTCCGTTCTGGTACAACAGGTCACTTGGAACGGATGGTGGAGCGGCGTGCTCGGCGCACAGCCGGGCGTGAACCAAGCGACTGTTCTGGTGGTGGATGCCGTGGGCTGCACCGCCTCGACCGTCGTGTCCTGGGCGGATCACATTCCCATGCCGCCGGAGATCTCCGTCGTCAATGATTGCGCGGTAGGCATCACACTGGGCTGGACCGGGAAGTACAGCACAGGCATCTCCACGTCGCAGTACAGTGCCTGCCCGGGGCCATGGACCTACAACATCTTCAATACCGGAACGATGGTCACGTGGAACGGTTCCGTGGCCAGCGACTGGACCCCCGGACCCGGAACACACTGGCGCTTCAATACCGCCCTGCCCCCAGGTAACTATGTGGTGGACATTTTTCCCACCGCAAATCTTGGTCTCACATGCAATGGCATCCAGGTGGAGTGCTTCCGTCCGACCTCCGTGCTGATCCCTGGTGCGATGGGTGATTGTGGGGTCAATTTCAACCTGCGCGCTGCACTTGCAGGGGCATTGCCTTCCGGCACATGGATGACCGACCAGCTCAGGGCGGGGGCGCTCGTTCCCACCGTCGAGCCATACAGCGGCTTGGGCTATACCTACGTCGGCTCCTCCCCGGGAGCCTCGATCGCGCCATCGCTGCTCGGGATCACCGGAGCCAATGCCATTGTGGATTGGGTGGTCGTTGAGCTTCGCAGTGCGACCAACCCGGCGATCGTGCTGCATTCGCGTTCGGCCCTGATCCAACGCGATGGGGATGTCGTGGGTTTGACCGGAGCTGCACCGATCAACGTTCCCCTCGCCCAAGGGAGTTACCATGTCGCCCTTCGGCATCGGAACCACCTTGGCATCATGACCTCTTCGGCCGTCGCCCTCTTGGGGGATCCTTCAGCCTCCACCATCGACTTCCGTTCCGCCAGTACGGCCACGTACGGCACTTCGGCCCGTGTGGCGGTCGGAAGCGTTCAGTGCCTTTGGCCAGGGGATGCCAGTGGTGAGGGAAGTATCCGGTACACCGGGACCGGGAATGACAGGGACCTCATCCTTCAATCCATCGGTGGATTGGTGCCCACCAATACGGTCGTGAACGTCTACAGCAACCGCGACGTGAACATGAACGGCACCATCATGTACACCGGAACGGGCAACGACCGCGATGTGAT
>DEQO01000141.1 GCA_002360495.1 Flavobacteriales bacterium UBA3364 | reverse complement strand
TGCATGATGTGTTCTTCCCGGGCTCTGACGCGTCATTGGCCGGCGGGGCGGTGTTCGAATCGGTGATCGCCTGGAGCATCCTGCTCACAGTCTGGGGCATCTGCTACTTCGCCTACCACTGGTTCATGCGGGGTCGCAAGGAGGAGGTGCGCAACCTGCGTCTGGAAGCGGCCAATCGCGACGGACAGCTGGCCACGCTGCGGGCCCAGTTGAACCCGCACTTCATGTTCAACGCGCTCAACGGCATCCGTGCCTTGATCGATGAGGACCCCGAACAGGCCAAGCGCTCCATCACGCAGCTGAGCGCCATCCTGCGCAACGCCATGGCCACCGTGAAACGGAACCTGGTGCCTTTGGGCGAGGAGATCGATATCGTGAAAGCCTATCTGGAGCTGGAGCGCATGCGCTACGAAGAGCGGTTGCGCGTGCATTTCGACGTGGCTGCCGACCTGGAGCGGGAACAGGTGCCACCCATGCTGCTACAGACGCTGGTGGAGAACGCCGTTCGGCATGGTATCGCGCCATTGAAGGAAGGCGGCGACCTGTACATCAGCGCGCAGCGTTCGCTGAACGGCTTGGTATTGAGCGTACGCAATACCGGTCACTACGAACCAGGCCTTGTGAAGGGCAGCGGGATCGGACTGCAGAACACACGCAAGCGGCTCGACATCATCTACGGCAGCGAAGCGAACTTCACGATCACCAACCGCGATGGCTTCGTGGTGAGCGAGTTGGAACTACCCATGCTGGCGAGAAAAGCCGATCCGTACGGGCCGATGATCATCAGCCCCAACCAACCAGAACCATGAAAGCGATCATCATCGACGACGAACGACTGGCGCGCAAGGAACTTGCCAGCCTCCTGGAGAAACACGACGGCATCGAGATCGTGGGCGAGGCCGCGAATGCTGATGAGGCCGAAGCGATGGTCGCCGAGAAGCGTCCGGACCTGATCTTCCTGGACATCAACATGCCCGGCCGCGATGGCTTCGAACTGCTTGCCGCACTGGACCCTGCACCACAGGTGATCTTCGTAACGGCCTACGATGAGCACGCCCTGCGTGCGTTCCAGGTGAACGCGTTGGATTATGTGGTAAAGCCCATCGATCCAGAGCGTCTGGCCGCCGCGTTGAACAAGCTGCATACCAAGCACGATCCCGATCTGCCACAGCGCGACATCCTGCGCGAGACCGACCAGATCTTCCTGAAGGATGGCGAGAAGTGCTGGTTCGTAACGCTGAAGGACGTGCGTTACTTCGAGAGCGAAGGCAACTACGTTCGTGTGCGCTTCGATGACCAGAAGCCGCTCGTATTACGTTCCCTGAACAAGCTGGAAGAGAAACTGGATCCGCTGGTCTTCTTCCGTGCCAGCCGCAAGCACATCATCAACCTGCGGTGGGTGGACAAGATCGAACCGTGGTTCAATGGTGGCCTGATGGTGAAGCTGAAGAGCCTCGACAAGAGCGGCCAACCGGAGAGCATGGAGGTGTCGCGCAGGCAAGCGGCGCGTTTCAAGGACCTATTGAGCCTGTAAGCCGATGCGGCCGGTCCGTTCCGATAGGCCGAAGCGGCCCCGGTATTGAACGTGGCTCCGTGGCCCAGTGCGTGGGTGGGCGCTTCCACCAAGCGCCTCCTTCAGGAGGATCGCTTGTTCGACAGCTCATCCGTACTTTTCAGGATCGACCCATGGCAACATGCGAATGCTCTTGATCATCCTGTCCTGCCTGGTCCACTGTCCTTCCACGGCGCAGGTCCTGAGCAACATCAGTTGCACCAGTAGCGAAGCCCTCACCGCCATGCGGGGCCTTCATGATCCCGAGGACTACGCACAGAGCGTTGTGATCGATGATCACGAAAGCATCATCTGCGCGCTCAGGACCGCCGTTTCCGCGGATTCACTCAAGGAGCACTTGGTCCGTATCGCTGGTTTCGGAACACGCCATTCGTACAGCGACACCACCTCGGCGACCACGGGTATCGGGGCCGCGCGGCGTTGGGCCTTTTCCAAGTTCGAGCAATTCAGCGAAGCGAGCGAAGGCCGCCTCGTACCGGCTTACCTGCAATTCGACTACCTGGACGACCAGGGCCAGTGCGGAAGTGCGAACGGTTGGCGCGATGTGTTCGCCGTGCTGCCCGGCCGCAACACGAACGGTCACAAGATCATCCTGTTGGAGGCCCACCTGGACAGTCGCTGCGAGGACGGTTGCGACCCGGTTTGTGCTGCGGAAGGCGCGGAGGACAACGGCAGCGGGTCGGCCTTGGTGTTGGAATTGGCTCGCGTGCTCAGCCAGTTCACGTTCGATCATACCCTGGTCTTCATGCTGACCACTGCCGAGGAACACGGGCTGCTCGGCGCCGCGGCCATGGCCCGGTTCTGCGTGACGGAGAACATCGCCATCAAAGGGGTGCTGAACAATGACGTGATCGGTGGCGTCCACTGCGGTAATTCCGCTTCACCACCGGGTTGCGTGGTGCCCGGCGACGTGGACAGCCTGCAGGTGCGGCTCTTCAGCGATGGCTCCATCACGTCCGGCAACCGAGGGCTTGCGCGCATGGTGAAGCTGGGCTATCAGGAGAAGTTGCAACACGAAGTCCCGGTTCCCATGACCGTTTCCATCATGGACCGCGAGGACAGGATCGGCCGGGGCGGTGATCATATCCCTTTCCGCGAAAGCGGTTTTCGGAGCATCCGGTTCACGGCAGCGAACGAGCATGGTGATGGCAACCCGATAGAGGGGTACACCGACCGCCAGCATACGAGCAGCGACATCCTCGGGGTCGACACGGATGGGGACCTTGCCGTGGACAGCTTCTTCGTGGACTTCAACTACCTGCAACGGAACGCGGTGATCAACGGGATGGCGGCCACACTGCTGGCGCTAGGACCTGAGCCACCCACCTACACGGTTTTGGATGAACCCACCGGACTCCGTGTCGCCATCGACCCAAGCCCGGACCTGGTCTCCTATCGCATCGGGGTGCATGCGCTGGACAACTACACGGACCTCGATGCACTGTACCGCACCACGGAGAGCTCCTACGTCATTCCCGGCCTGGAGGCAGGCCACGGATACTACGTGACCGTTGCAGGGGTTGACGCCGATGGCATTACAAGCCCCTTCTCCGCCGAGGTGTTCAAGTTCAACGATGCCGCTACGCCACCAGCGGAAACAGACCAGTTACCGTATGGGCTGGATTGTGCACCCATCGGCTTCGCGGAAGTGGGCCCGTTCGCACTGGACGGTATCACGTTGTTGCCTTGTCGTCCGAACCCGTTCGCACTCCGTACCGTCTTCGCTGTGGACGTGGGGGAACGGGTTCCGTTCGTCCATGCCCGTATCGTCATCCACGATGCGATGGGACGTGACCTGATCGATCTACCCGTCGTGCGTCGCTCCGGCACCCAGGAGATCCACTATACAACGTCGTTGCGGTCCGGCATCTACGGTTATCGCCTCGTCGTGGATGGTCGCTCCACCTCCGCACGCAACCTGGTAGTCCTGGAGTAGCCTCGATACGGTGTCTCAAAATAAAGTCCAGCCGATCCGCGATCTCGTACCAGTAGGACCCGCTTCAAGAGCCCCGGCGGAGGTTGTTGTCATACCCACTTCCGGTCCACGGCGTACTTCACCAGGCCGGCGCTGCTGCGGACATCGAGCTTCGCCATGAGGCGTTTGCGGTGGGTCTTGACCGTCTCCACGCTCACCTCCAAGGCCATTGCGATCTCCTCATTGGTCTTCTCCAATGCGATCAACTTGATCACTTCCCGTTCGCGTTCGGTCAGGCCCACGTAGGCGCCATCGATGCGTTTGTCGGTCCAGGTGTAGCCCAGATCGATGTTGCGTTGCACCGGCGCGCTGACGTAGCGTTGCCCGGCCATCACGGTGCGAATGGCACCCACGAACTCATCCTTGTCCACACCCTTCAGCAGATAGCCAGCAGCACCTTCGATGAGCATGCTGTTGGCATACTCGATCTCGGTGAGGTTGGAATGGGCGAGGACTTTCACACCATAATGCTCCTTCCGTACGCGGCGCATCGCGTCGATGCCATCCATCCCTTGCAACGTGATGTCCATCAGGACGAGATCGACTTCAACGGTCTTGAGCCGCTCGAAGAGTTCGCGGCCTGAATTCGCATAAGCGACGACCTGCATGTCAGGCACGTCGGTCAACCAAACGCGCAGGCCTTGTGCCACAAGTTCCTGGGCGTCTACTACGAGGATCCGGATGGTGGACATGGTGGTAACGTAAAGCTCCACGAATATCGGCTATTCGCCCACACCAGCACAGCGTCCTCGTCCCTCGAAAGGCTGGAATGAACCTCCATTCCTTCGATCATCGTCCGGGATCCGGTCAATGGTACCCACGGAGGCTACTCCAAGGCCACCGCTTGGTTGATCACCGCACAGGTCTCGGAGGTGTCCACAACAACGGTGATCGGCGGAACGGTACCGCTCGTGCGCAGTTCGATGTCCCCGAAGACCGTGTCGGGCCGTATACGGCACGCCCGGAAGAAAAGCGCGTCGCCCTGCTTCATTACCAGTGCATAGCGTCCGGTTTCCACGAACGTGTCCCCTGTGGCTTCGTTCACGCTGCCCAGCAAGGTGTCCAGCCTTCCCCGGTCCGGTCCTGCGGCGTACTGCACGATGCAGTCCCAGCACGTTGCCTCCAGGTCCACGGTATACTCCTTCACTTCCTCCTTCTTGCAACCGAGGGCCAGGATGACGGCAAGGATCAGGGGATAACGCATCCGCTTCATGGGGTTGAAGGTATTGCGCACGGACGGAACGGGACCCTTCCCAAGAGATCGGGGGTCGGGAGCCTTCGAGACCCAGGACCGAATTTCGCCTACTCCTTCAGGAAGCGCACAACGGATGTGCCGTTCGCTTGCACATGGCGCAGCGCGTGTACTCCAGTGGTCAGCGCATTGATGTCAATATACTGTAGCACGCCCTGAACACGGGTGCGTAACACGATCCTTCCGGATGCGTCGAGCAGTTCGAGTTCACCGTTCGCGACCGCTTCCATCAACCGGACCTCCAGCCTGTCACCCGTGACCCGAACGGACATGGTGTTCGATCGACCCGGGTCGGCCACGCCGGTGTTCGTGGATGGTGTCAGGCGGAACACTGTGTTCGCATCCGGCAAACTATGCAGGGCATCGAAGTCGAAAGTGGCCGCATGATCGATCGTAGGGGCATTTCCGTTGTTCTCGATCCATGTCCTCGCCTGGCAGCTCGTGAAATCGATCGGCGCCATGAAGATCCCGCAGTTGGGACCGCTCATATCGGTGTACAGGTTGCCACCACCGCTGTTGGGGCCGATGTGCACTTCGATCAACCCGTTGGCCTGGTGCACTGCGATCTGCCAGTTGGCATAGTTCCCGTTCGGTCCATTGTCCAAACTGAAGTTGTGCCACTGGGCGATCAGCACCCGCTGGCCAGGTGCACCGGTCACCGTGTAACTGATCCGGCTCCCGCCATCCATCGGGGAGATGTTGGTGAACAACCCGTCGATGATGACGGAACGCTCCTCCGTGTCGAAGCGCACGTAGCCGTTCAGTCCGATCCACACCATGGGGTCGGCACCCAGCGTGAACGGCGTCGCGAAGAAGCTGAAGGTGCCATCGCCGAGTTCGGTGATCTGGTCGAAACCGTCATCGAAGACGCAGGTGATGTCTCCGGATAGTTCCGCATAGGGTACGTTGAGCTGTTCAAATTCGTAGTTGTCCTGGGCAGGGAGCAGAAATGGACAACAAAGCAGTGCGGAGAGTAGTAGGTATCGTTGCATGGGGTTGTCGTTTGATGCGAAACTGATCCGAGTATGTCCACGGCACCTGACCCAAGCGAGCAACGGTCGGCAAGGGCATTCTTCCGTGAACCGGTCGTCACGTATCATGACCGAACGTTCCATATTGGGACGTACCGGGACGCTGCAAGCGGGGCCGCTCACACATCAACGGTTCCGGCACGGCCCTTGCAAATGCGTATCCGGATGCCATGGTCTCGCATCCACCAACACCTGATCCCATGAAAACCCAGGACCAACCGATCGCCCGCTTGATCCACTGGTACCTCGAACTGGAGGACCGCCACACCGCGTTGAGTGGTGAGGAGATCAACAAACCGCTTGCCCTCCAACCACAGATCGAGGACGGCCCGATCTGCCTGGACCACTTGAACACCATCTCCGACACGTTCGTGGATGTGATGCGTTGAAAGTGACGGGAATACGCGCTCCCCGTAGCGGACCATCGCGACGGTGGGGTGCCTGGATCATGCAACTCCCACTTACGGCCTTCTATGTGGTGCCTGCACCGGTCACAGGCCAGCCACGTTTTGCGCCTGGCGCGCTTGCCCGCTTGGCGGGCGATCGTAGCGGGGAGCTCTTGTATGCGGAAAACGACACGTGTACGGAGACGCACATCACATCGACCTTGACCGTCGAAGCCCTTGGGTGAGGTCATCGGAGCGGACGCATAGCCGAACGGTCATTGCCTCGCGTATCACCATTGATCAGTATGGTGATGAAAACGATCTTCCGGCCTGGATGCGTACACCGTGGACGATGGGCCTCAGTACCTGCACCTTGCGCAAGGAGGTGTGTGGATAAGGATGATGGCGCATACGCCGCGGCAGGAGTATTGGTCGAAGCGATGAGCGCGGTCCAACACCGTTATCCTCGACGACCGTCCCAAGGTGAAAGTTCACCTCCCACCTCAGGGCCACTCCCAGGCCGCTGGCCGAACCGGGATGGCGGAGCCTCACTCCAGCGGTATCAACACCCCAACGCTCGTGACCACGCCGTTCTTCGCTGGCCGCACACGGTCCACCTGGTCGTTCACGGATAGTTTCCGTCCTCCATCGAAGGCCTTGAGGTTGCACCCTGCCGAGCCACAATAGAGTTCGCAATCGGCCTTGGACACGATGATGCCCGGTGTGCCATCGCCGTTCAGGTCGTGCTGCGCCACCTGGACGTTGCAGCCGGAACGAACCGCCACTTCTATGGATCCATATTCGGTCTCGCCGCGGCCCCATCGCGTGCGCTTCAATTGTTCACGCAGATCATCAGGCACCTTTTCCCAGGATATCCATTTGAATGCACCCGTAGCCGCCGCATCGGGCTTACCACCGGTAGTCCTGCCTTCGGAGACCGGATCCGTGCCCGCCCATTCGGTGAAGGCTTGGGGATATCCATTGCCCATCGGTTTCTCGGTGTAGGTCGCCACCTTGTTATCCACACGATAGCCCACGAGAATGTTGTCCATCGTAAGATCGATGAGGATGATGCCGCCCGTGGCTGCACAGTCGTGTTGCTTGCAACCGCTGATCGTCACAGTGTGTTCGTCGGCCGCGACAGGTGGCCCAAGATCGGCCATGTGCCGAAGCAGGTTCGGGTGCATGGAACCCAGCAATGCCTTCAAGCGGCTGTTGAACGGTTCGCTCTCCAGGACGGTATCGTTCCACACCTGCTTGCCCGCGAATTGTTCCATGTAGGCCAGTTCGCTGGTGCTGGCGGGCATGGGGACCACAGCAGTCGCGCTGTCCACCGCCGAGGCGACCGTACCCTCGGCGCCGTCATCGGTTCCGCCACCACAGGCGAACAGGACGGTGAGCATGAACAACCAGAGGGCCTTCCCTACTCCGGTGAATGTGGTCTTGCGCATCGGATCGGTGGGGTTTGTCCAAGGTTATTCTCGGGCGTAGACGAAGCTAACCGTCGGAGTGGTATTTCCATGAATGGATCGTCGACCGATAGCCCCCAGCCATGCAAGTCGTCTTTGCAAAGGGGCATTAGCGTCGACCACACCTCGCGTCAGGTTCGACATACCGGAGGAACATGATAGGCCGTTCATTACCTTCCGCTTCATGATGGTCGACCTCCCCCTCTGGATCTCCGGGCTGTTCGCCGTGACGGTGCTGGCCACGCTACTGCTGTTCCAGATGGCCGGCCGTACACGTGTCGGGTTCCTCATTCTTGTTCCATGGACCGCGCTGCAAAGCTGGCTGGGCCTCTCGGGTTTCTATCAGCACACAACGGAAATGCCACCACGCATCCTCCTCTGCGGCGTGCTGCCGACGTTGCTCTTCATCATCGTCCTGTTCAATACGAAGGGCGGGCGCAAGGCGATCGACGCGTTGGATCTTCGCACCCTCACGTGGCTGCATAGCGTGCGGATCCCTGTGGAATTCGTGCTGTGGATCCTGGTGGATCGCCAGTTGCTGAGCCCCAGCATGAGCATGGGCGGCACCAACTTCGACATCTTCTCCGGCATCACCGCCCCCGTGGCCGCGACCCTCGCCTTCCGCAATTACAAGGTGTACAAAAGGCTGTTGATGATCTGGAACATCGTCTGCCTGTTGCTGCTCTTCAATGTGGTGATCACCGCAGCCTTCGCGATCCCTTCACCCATGCAGCAGCACTCGTTCGACCAGCCCAACATTGCGGTACTGTACTTCCCCTTCAACCTGCTTCCTGCCGTGGTGGTACCGATCGTGCTACTCGCGCACCTGGCAGCGATGCGGCAATTGACCAAGTAACAGATCGCGGTGTAGGGCCATACCCTGTCCACGTGTGGATGACGATGCGAACGCCAGGAACGCTCTCCGAGCGCTCGTTACATTCCCGACGCGCCATGATCCGATACCACACCTCCTCGCGCTCGGCCTATGGGCGGCAGGGTTCTTCTGCAGGCGCAGTTCTGGGATACCGCATACCGCATCCTGAACGGCATTACCTGCAAGGGCCCGAGCCACCTCACCGGTTCAGACGCCCTGACCGAAGGTTACGATGCGTGGCGCCGAAGGGGTGCTTGGGGCCGCGATGAGGAATGAGAAGATGAGGAAGCGCTTCATGGCCATGATAACGGGGTTATCACGCATCAACGGGGGTGCGGTGGAACGTGCCATGCGACGTCCGAGCGGGGCCGGACCTTCTACAACCCGTTCCATCCCCCCCTGCGCCCGTTCCGTCGGGAACGGGTTGGCCTACCCTGCCATGCACCGGTAGGTTCGGGCTACCATCCTGAACGGATGGGCCTGGACCATCTGGACCATGAATACCTCGACGACCTGGACGATGCGCGCAAGTACAGCGCTGTTGGTGCTGTCCTTGCTTTCGATGATGTTCCTAATGGGGTGCCAGCGGGAACCGGCCGTTGCCCCCAACAGCACGACCGTGGACGACAACGGTAGTGGCGGCAACGGGTCCGACGATCCGCCCGGTGATGATAATGGTGCGGACGACCGACCGCGATGATGCTCCTTTCGGTGAGGGAAAAGGTGGTGGTAACTGAGTGAGGTGGGATCGTGCGAACACCAGGGGGACGGGGCCCGGCGTAAGCCGGGCCTCTGTTATTATCCCCCACACGACCCGCTTCACGTTTCCGGCAGTGCCGAGAACAGTATGCTATCCGTGGAACCTCAGGCGACGTTCAAGCCCAATACCGCCCGACCACTACCTTTCGCGGAAAGAACGTGCACGTGCCCAAAGCCATTCCGAAGGTGTTGCAAAAGGCCGCGTGGATCCTGCCGTCTGTTGGTCTGGCCATCATGGTGATCGGCGCTGGCGCTGGATCTGACGTAGTTCTACTCACCGGGAGCTTCACCCTGCTTGCCGGAGCACTCGTCGCGTTCATCCATGGCCTCGCAAGTGCGCCCAAGGCCGCTGCGGTCATCAAATGGTGCATGTTGTTGTATCTCGCCGCCATGCTGATCAAGTTCTGGCGATTTCCAGGGGCCAGCTTGGCGCTGATCCTGGCCTTCACGGTACCGATCCTGCTCTTCCTGGTTTCCACCATCACCTTGCCCTTCCGGTACAAAAGGCAGTGGTTCCTCCTCTTTGTCGGCGGCGCGGCCAACCTGGTCCTGCTCATGGGGTACTGGGCCATCCTGTGCAAGATGATGCACTGGCCGACCGCTGATCTCCTGTTCACTTGGTTCGCGCCCACGTATGTGGTGATGACGATCGTCCTGTTGGTGGGCATCCAACTGACGGACTTCGTGCAATGGGACCCGGCACCCCGGCGCTTCCTCACCCAAAATATCCTGCTACCATGGGCCTTCCTCTTCCTCGTCGGCGGGTCCATCCTGCTCATGCCCAAGCAGTATTTCGGGTTCGTGGGCGGCGAGCTGGACTGGGGAATGGAGCAGGAGGCCCGGACGGAGGACTTATAACCCGAGGTCTTCCCGCTCCGCTGCACGCAGGTCGCGGATGGGACCGAAGGCCTTTTGCTCCCGCACCAAGCGTTTCACGTGATCGGGGTCGGCCACGATCCGCCGCAGACGTTCAGCCTCATCGATGTAGTAGAGGTAGCGGCCGTCGGGACTGAAGCGTGGCCTGCGTCCTTTGAGGGTGATCAAGCGTGTGAGACCATGGCTGAAGTGGATGTCGCCATCGACAAGGTCCTCACCTGACACATTCTGTTTGTTCAGCGCATTGATCCCGATGTAACCGTAGTCTTCCTCCTGGTCCACCCGCACGTTCATTTCCGGGTCGATCAATTGGGTCAATGGACGTGACACATTACGGTTCACGACCAAATTGAAGTCGCCGGAATCCATGTCCTCGCTCAGGGCCGTATCATAGGAAACGACACGGAACTCCGTCATCATGAAATCGCGGTTGGGACTGAAGCGGGCATGGGTAATGGGCTTTCGAGCGCGCGTACCGACAAGGTCCCGGGCATCGCGTATGACCCTACCGCGCAGGTCGGCGATGAACCAGGAGCTATCCGCGCATGCGGCCAACACGTAGGGCTTACCCATCACGGGTTCCAACGAAGTAACCTCTCCCTGCCGTTGAATGATGTGTTCCACTGCATAACCCTTCGCACCCTCTTCCCAAATGATCAATGTGCTGTCCGCTGATGCAGAGACCACGCGACCCAGCTTCTCCGGCCAGGCCACCGCCAGCACGGCACCGCCATGCCCACGCAAGACCGCACGCTCCTGACCGCTCATATCCACAATGCGCACCGTACCATCCATCGCACCGTAAGCGAACGACCGGCCATCGGCACTGAATGCGGCCACGTTCTCGCAATTGCGCATATCCACATGTGGCCGGAAAGAAGCGACCGGTGCACCGGATATCGCGTACAACCCCAGTTGCTCGTTGCCCTTCAGCACCAGTACGTGTGCTGAATCCGGCGCAAACTTCACCCAGTAAGCGGCAGTGTCGCACTTCGTATCGATGGTGCCCATTCGATCGCCGGACCCGGTCCAGATGGCCACCTTACCCCCATCCAAGATGGTGGCCACATGGCCCGATCGATCAGCGATACTGTACGTTTCGACAGCATCTGCATTGAACGGCAGGCGTTTCTCCCCGGTCGGGTTCCTCACCAAGATCACCCGCTTGCGACCATTGGACAATAAGAGGGAGCCATCGTTCAAGAGATGGCGCATGATCAACGTTTCCGTGGACCGGAAAATGTACTGGCGAAGTCTCGTGTCCAACCGAGCTACCTGCACTTCGTGACCATTGGTTAGTGTGGCTGAGAACTCTCCGTTCACGGATACGATGGTTGGCCCGCTGAACGTGAAAAGAAGTTTCCCGGATCGTGGATCGAACTGCACAGCGTTCGGTTGGCCACGTGATAGCTCGAAAGCGGCTGCCCATGTGACGCCCATGGCGGTGGCGTCGCTCAACACCTGACCCGCTTTGAAAGACTCCTTACGCAGATTAAGGAGAAGGCCCTCGTCCCAGATCCGGTCCGCGTAGGTCATCTCCGCTTGTTCGATCCAATTGAAGAAAGTGCCCTCCGGTAAATGCGGTGGAGCGACCGGCAAGGTGCTGATTGTATTACCGAGCGTGTCCACGACAACCATTCCATAGTGATCAACGCCCCTGTCCAAATAGGAGACCACACGATAGGACGCCGTGGAAGGGAACACCCTGGCGAATGGCGCACCGATCGGGATGCCGCTCACCACTGCCCGGTGCAGCTGAACTCCGTCCTCGGACCACGTGGTGAAGGTCTTGGTCTTGTCGTCGAACAACACGAAGGAGGTGCGGCCTGGATTGACGTAGCAACTCGACCAATCCAATGGTGCGCATGGAATGCGGTGAAGCACCTTTCCATCCAACGCCTGTATCTCCACGTGACGCTCGAACGAAATGAGCATATGCCCTGAGCGCAGTGCATGGAAGGAGACGGAGTTCTCAGGCAGTTGTGCCTTTGCCGAGCGTTCCCATAACAGGTCTCCATCCTCGGCATACATCCGCCAGATCTCCGTATCCGTGATGTAGGAATGGTGATTGTACCGGAGGCGTCCATCGACCACCCTGCATGTGCCGACCGTGGGGACACTCTCCAGCTTCACCGCCCGCAACAACCTGCCTTCCACATCCCAGAATCGGAGTACACTGTCCGTGGACAAGGTGAACAAGTGCATACCATCGGGGAAGAAGCCAAGGTCCGCGACCAGGCCATGATGGTCCATCAAGACGGCCATTATCCTTCCATCCAGATCACGGATGGTCACTGTGCTGTCCTGGTCCGGATAGATACCACGCCGATCAAAACGATAACTGCCGAACGCGGATGGACCGATCGTAGCGATGTACCTGCCATCCGGCGAAACTGTCGGCTTCAACCCATCGAACTCGCTGGCGAAGGGTCCGTTGTGGAAGGCATTGATGAGCGCCTTCTCGGTGATGGTGGTGCGTTCCACCGCGTCGGCCTCCTCTGCGAGCAGATAGCTGTAGGTGGGATCCTCCGTCGCGGCGATCAAGGCCAGGGCACCGAGTTCGTTCGCACGGCTGGTCGTGCTACGGGTATAGAAGAAATACGCTGTGGCACTCACCAGGAGCAACAAGCCCAACAGCGATACGATATTGACCTTGCGCTTCAATTGCCGGGCCGAACGTTCGTCCGCACGGCAGCGTTCCACGAAAGCCGCCAGCTCACCGGACAGGAAGAGCTTGTCTTCGTACGGTGCCAGGTATGCCAGATCAGCGCTGGTCAGGGAGTGTCCGCGACGTTGGAAGTTGACGTACGCGTTCTCCACGAATTGCCGAACCTCCAGCAGCTCCTTCTCCACCAGCGTGATGCTCTCGTAGATCTTGGCGGCCAGGGCGTCGTGCAGGAGCTCGTACCGTTCATGATCGTCCTTCTCGCGCAGGATCCGCAGGTCCACGAAGCGGAGAACCATGGCGCGGACCTCCTCGGGCACCAGCTCGCGGCCGAGGGTGCGCGCGTGCATGCGGGCCTCCTCCACGGTGTTCTGGCGTTTGGTGCCACGCGAGCTCACGAAGGCCTTCAGCAGCGCAAAGGCATTCGCCGGATCGGGCATCGTGGCCACCTGCTCTTCCAGGAAACCGCCGAGCAGATCGGTGATGCTGCCCGCTTCGTTCAACATCCCCGCTTCGAACTGCAATGCTCCGTTGCCCTGCCGCTCACGAGCCATGCGGTGCAGCTTGTCCAGGTACACCTGCAGGTACGAGAGCTCCACCCCCTGCCCCTCGGGGTTCAGGCGGTCGATCATCGCTTCGCTGAAGCCCGGTGAACAGGTGATGCCGTTCGCTGCGCAGAGCTTCTCCACCACTTCGACCGCGCGGCCACGCGCCATGCGCTCCACCCGGTACCGGTTCTCGATCAGGCCCGGGATGATGCGCTCGTAGCGTGTGAGTTCGGCCAAATACTCTTCACGCACAATGAAGATCACATGTGCGTTGCGCTCCTTCTCCAGCAGCTTGTGCAGGGCCTCGAAAAAGGCAATGCTCTCCTCCTGTCTTCCGAAGATGAAGAGCTCCTCGAACTGGTCGAAGAGGAAATAGATGGGCTTGAAATGGTCCAGGTAGAGGTTGGCCACCTGCTCACCGAGATCCGTGCTCTGGGTCAGCGTAAGTGTGTTCGATGCGATCGCATCACGCAATGAGGCCAGCAGATCGCCGGAGCGCCGCACCAGGATCGGCAACCAATCGCTCTCGTTGAACTTCGATTGCAGGCCGCATTGCACCAGCGAGGTCTTGCCCGTGCCGCTGCCGCCGTACACCACCAGGATCGGACCCGTGAAGCATAAGCGGAACAACTCATCCGTTTCCCGCTCCCGACCGAAGAAGGAACCGATGTCCTCCCGCGTGTAGCTGTCCAGGAATTTGAAGGGGGAGGTGGTCATGGCTCTAGGTCACCGACTTTGAACGGCCCCGCGCTGTCCCGTACATGTACCGCCAGGCATAAACCCCGGTACCTATCGCGAGTAAAAGGCCAAGCCACGCCCAGGGATCGCGCAGGAGGCTACCGATCTGATAACCCGTGTTGTACGCATCGGTGCCCAGGACCTTGTTGATCAGCGGCTCGGCGTTGATGTGGGTCCAGAACTCGCCGAATTTCTTCTCCTCCCGCACCTCCTTGATCACATCCTTGCCGAAGAGGGGAAAGCGCTCATAGCGGTCCACCGCGCGGTGACGACTGTAGAGATGGTTATTACAGACTGGCATTTCGCCTGCGAACTGAACAGGTAGGAACACCTCGCCCCCACGCCAGATCGCTCTATCACTGGTGATGCCCTTATCCCATGTGGGCTTTTCATCAGGCTCGTCCGTGATCATAGGGATGAAACCATGCGCCGTGGGATCGTACTGATAATTAACAGCCTTGCTCGACGTGGACATAGTAATAGCGCCATTTAATGAAAAGAAAACGGACCTTCGGAACAGAATACGCGGTAAGCCATGGTCCCCTTCTTTGAAGTAGACAATTCCTTTTCCAAGCTGCAACCTGGCCGTGCGACCGGTGGCTTCCACAGCGACCAAGAGTTGCTGGTCAAAAAATCCGCCGAGGGCGATAAAGAGCGTGCCCGCATCATCGATCCATGCGCTAGGAGTCGAAGAGTTTCGCGAAATTCGAGAGAGTAGATCCGCTCCGATAAGGTCGGGTTCAACATGGATCGAATCCAACATACCGGACCGCAGGTCAACGTGATCCACCCATCCCGCAGTCAGGCGGGCGGTGCTGATCATGTGGGTGCCAGTGAATAGCAAATTGTTGTAGGATCGAACGGGCAGTGGGATGGTTTTCTTCCTGCGCAGCCGCTCATCAAAGAACTCGATCAGGCCCGGCTTCACACGCACGAGTCCCATCTGTGCCGGAAGGAGATGATAATCAGCTGGCTGCGCGAAGGAGCCGCTGTCCACCACGCTCTTGTTCAACAGGTCGATCAAGTATCCACGACGACGTTGGCTCTTGGGCTCCACCTCGGTGATCTTCGCCCAGCGTCTTGTCAAAGGGGTCGCCGTATTGTTGTATGTGATGTTCGGGGAGCGCAATGAATCCATGCAACCATGCAGCGGCATAGATGATCGCAGAAGCGCACCCGTGGCGGTCCACAGGCTGAAGTGCAGGGTGTCATTGAGCACGGGGCTGGAGTAGAGAATGCTGTCTTGGAAGCAGGCGGGACTCGCAGCAAGTAGGTCCGGGCCGCTGTACGCGGGTGCTTCGACCAAAGCGGTCATGCTGTCCGAATACTGAACCAGCATTTGCGCGCTGTTCCCGCGGAACGGATAGGCAGCACTTCCGCTTCCGGGTGTGAGCAGGCGACGCACGGTTCCGTTGGTGTCAATTGAGGTGAACAGACTACTGGTGAGACCGACAGAGACCTTCTCGCTATAGCTGAGGGCTTTGCCATTTTCCGTATCAGATGAGAGGCCGTTAGGCAACTCGGTGCTTATCGGCTGGAGATCGGTGGTCGAAAGTTCCTGCCCGGAGAGAGAGAACCGCGTGTACCGCAGGCGCTCGCTGCCAGCTACGCGGCTCAAGATCGGGAGCCCCTCCTTTTTATCCGGGTAAGTTTGGGTGATGGTATTGTACGAAGTAAGGCTGTCTCCGTTCTGCGAGAAGATGACAACAAGGCCCATCTTCTTGTAAGCACCATCACCCTGGGGCCTATAGCAAGCGGATCGCTGCAGCGTCGCGTCATACCAGAGAAAACGGTCTCCGGAGCGCATACCTGGGAGTGGGACGATCGATCGGGTGGAGGCAACATAGAGTCTGTTCGGAGAGCCTTTGAAAAAGAGTGTGCCGGGTTGGCCCTGGTACATCAAATCCCTTTTCGGGGAGATGCCTATACGCGCCAGATCGAGGTGCTTGATCACTCGTATGTCGGGTGCGGCGGACCAATCCAGATGCACCAGGCTGCTTGACGTGGTGAGCACTGACTCTGATCGACCCTCAAGCACCAGATCTCCATCCAGAGGTTCAGAAGCATGCCACTGTGCGATCAACGGTAGCCCAGGCAGGGTCAAGTCGAAGAAGTGCACGGTATCAGCCTTCAGGGCTAGCAGGTAGTGAAGGGAATCGTCAGAATCAATCTTTGGCGCATCGACCAAGGCGCGATGGGCTGTGACCGTGTCAAGGCGTGTGAGATCCACACTTCCTGATGATCCTACCATCGCCAGCTGAGTTGAACTGAGAATGAGGAGCCTGCGACCGTCGCGCGAGGACATACTGCGTGAGATCTTCTCAGCTACAGTGAGTAGCACGGTGCCATCGATGTTCATCAGCAGCGATGTATCGCCATGGATGAAGAGGCGACCGGTCGTGTCCAGAACATTGTAAGTGTAACTAAGGCCAGGAACGGTTCGTTGCCATCGCTGAGAACCATCCGTTCCGAAGCAGCTAACGGTCTCCTTGTTGAGGTCGAATACCGCGAACCGCTTTGAAAAGGGCAAGTAACTCAGTCCGTTACCCTTGAAACGGGCCACTTCCGGGTAGAGGAAGGGATAGGTCGTCACCAAAGCGCGTTCCGCATCAATTCCAGGATGAATGTTGAATGCTCGTTCGGCCAGGAGATAAGCGGATGGCGGATCCGTGACCAATTGATCCATGGCCTTCGCCGCCAGGACTTTGCTATCGTTGATCGCACGTTCGCGTCGCAGATCCTGGTAGAGCCTGATCGCGAAGGCGGCAGTGATCACAAGCGCAAGAGCGATGGCTCCGAGCACGAGGGTTCGTCGACGTTTCCTTTGTCTTTCCCTGCGCTCCTCCTCCCCGAAGGCTCCTTCCACGAACTCCTTCACCTCCCCCTTCAAGTGCAACTGGTTCCTGTACGGCCGTAAGTAGGAGAGGTCGTTTGCTGTCAGCTTCACCCCGCGCTTCAGAAATTGCCCATGCGCCTGCTGCACGAACTGCCGCACTTCGATCAGCTCCTGTTCGGCGCGTGTGATACGTTGGAAGATCTGCCGGGCCAGCGCGTCATGCAGCAGTTCGTACCGCCCCCGCTCATCACGTTCCTTCAGCAATCGCTTTGTCACGAAGACCTGTAGCAGTCGCTCCACATCGGCGAGTTCCATCGCCGTGCCGATGGTATTCACCCACTCATGCGCTTCGGCGGAGGTCAACTGGCGCTTGGTACCCTGGTCGCTCACGAAGGTCTTCAGCAGGGCCTCGGCGCGCTGCGGGTCCGGCGTGTCGGCGACCTGTTCATCCAGGAAAGCCCCGAGCAGGTCATCCACATGGCCGATGCGCTCCAGCAGCGCAGGCGAGAAGGGCTCATCGTCTTGGCGCGTGCGCCAACAGCGGTCCAGGAACACCTGCAGATAGCTCAGTTCAATGCCGTGACTTTCAGGGTCCAGGCGTTCCACCAGCGCAGCGGAGAAGCCTTCCGCACAGGTGATGCCATGCGCGCCGCAGAGTTTCTCCACGACGTTCATCGCGTGGTGGTGGCTGAGGCGCTCCACCCGGTAGCGGTTCTCGATCAGCCCCGGAATGATGCGCTCGTACCGCGTGAGCTCGGCGAGATACTCCTCGCGCACGATGAAGACGGCGCGGGCGTTCCGCTCTTTTTCCAGCAACCGGCCGATGGCGCTGAAGAAGTCGGTGGCCTCAGCATGCGTACCGAAGATGAACAGTTCCTCGAACTGGTCGAAGAGGAAATAGATCGGTTTGAAATGGTCCAGGTAGAGGTTGGCCACCTGCTCACCGAGATTAGTGCTCTGGGTCGGCGTGAGTGTGTTCGATGCGATCGCAACACGCAAGGAGGCCAGCAGGTCGCCGGAGCGCCGCACCAGGATCGGTAGCCAATCGCTTTCGTTGAACTTCGATTGCAGGCCGCACTGCACCAAGGAGGTCTTGCCCGTACCGCTGCCACCGTACACCACCAGGATCGGCCCCGTGAAGCACAAGCGGAACAACTCATCCGTTTCCCGCTCCCGGCCGAAGAAGGAACCGATGTCCTCCCGCGTGTAGCTGTCCAGGAATTTGAACGGCGAGGTGGTCATGAGGGAACGCAGATGACGCGGATGAATGCTGATGGGCGCGGATCGCTGAATACTTGAAGGCCGAGCGGCATCGATTCATCCACTATGAAATCATCTGCGCGCATCAACCGGATCAGTGTCATCGGCGTTCTATTCCCCGATCAGTTCTGAGCCGGACCCGTTATCGCCAGCACCATGTCGCGGTATTCCTCCAACAGGTCGCTGTAGTTGCCCAAGGCGCGCAGGTCGCACTTCTCGGTGGCCTCGGTGCCGGTGTACATCAGGTGATCGCCCTTGATCTTGGTGTAGAGGAAGATGTCCTTGCGGATCTCCAACTTCTCCTTCGCATCGATGGCTTCCGAATGCGTGTCGATGATCAGCGGCGAGAGGTTGAGGTACTCGTCGATGGCCTGCAGGTTGCGCAGCAGCAGCACGGCATGGCTTTCTGTGAACTTGATGCCGTCCACATCGCTGGCCTTGAAGTCGGAATCGGAACTGTTGAGCAGGTCGATGCGGTGGTGGAAGA
>DEQO01000056.1 GCA_002360495.1 Flavobacteriales bacterium UBA3364 | reverse complement strand
CTGGACTACACCATCCGCTTCCAGAACACGGGCAATGCGGAGGCCCTGCATGTGCGCTTGGTGGATACGCTAGCACACACATTGGATATCGGCACCCTCCGGTTGCTGGGCGCTACACACCACTTCGAGGCCCAACTGGAAAGTGATTCCATCCTCATCATCGACTTCCCCAACATCATGCTGCCGGATAGTACAAGCGACCTGATCGGCAGTCAGGGTTCGTTCAGCTTCCGCATCAGTCCACGCGGCGGTATGCTGCCAGGTGCCATCCTCGCCAACAAGGCAGACATCTACTTCGACTTCAACCCGCCCATCCGTACGAATACGGCAACACTGATCACGGAGTTCAGTACGGGGCTGGCCACCGCATCGACGCGCTCTGGAATGGTGGTTGCCCCAAGCCCGGCCGTGGACCGATTGCGCGTGGTCTTGCCGGAGCTGGGCACCGGTAGTTGGTCCATGCAGGATGCGCATGGTCGCTTGGTGAACTCGGGGAATTGGAACGGCCACCAGATGCTGCTCCCGGTCGATCAGCTGGCAGGAGGACTATATGTCCTGACCGTTCACGACCAGCATGGTCGGTATGTGGCACGCTTCCAAAAGGAGTGATCCGACATGGTGCGCACTGTGTGGATCACGGCTGCGCTTCCCACCCTTGCCCCGATGCGCATCGTGGTGAACACCCGCCTGCTGCTGGCCGACAAGCTGGAGGGCATCGGTTGGTTCAGGCATGAGACGTTCTCGCGGGTGGTGAAAGCGCATCCGGAGCATCACTTCATCTTTCTGTTCGTCCGTGCCTTCGATCAGTGGTCCATCCACGGCCTCAATGTGGATGGCGCGGGAGGTCTCCCCCCAGCATCGGTTGCGCTACCGCATCATAACCAGCGTATGGTCTCCCGGCCTTGTTGACCTATCCCGCGAATGATCGACCCCTCACCCAACCACCTGACCCCTTCGCTCGTGTAGACCACGGGATCACCATGGTCCCGTCGGATGCACCATGCTCCTGTGCGTCGAATGATGAGTGAACGAACAAATACATTTACAAAGAGCCGTGTCAAGATCTACCACCATGATGAAAAGTACCCTCATCACCACACTGCTGCTCACCACGCTTGGTGCTGCGGCACAAGGGCCACCGGTGATCGTACATGCCCGCGCATTGGGTGGTTCGAATACGGACTTCATCTCGGGCATCGCTCCCGCCCCTGACGGCGGTGCCATGCTGGTGGGCTTCGTGGACTCCAACAACGGTGATGTGAGCGGCAACCATGGCCAGTTCGATGGCTGGCTGGTCCATGTGGGCTCCGATGGGCTGCCGGTATGGCAACGCTGCCTGGGCGGGAACCTCAACGATCAGTTGTACGGGATCCTGCCGCGTCCCGATGGCGGCTACCTGGTGTATGGCTCTACGTGGTCCAACAACAACGGCGACGTCGGTACCAACCATGGTCCCGGTGCGGATGCATGGGTGGTGGCCTTGAACGATGCCGGTGTCATCCAATGGCAGCGCTTGATCGGCGGTACGGGGAACGATCAGCTGAACGCGTTGCAACCCACTGCCGATGGTGGCTACATCGGCGTAGGGCAGTCCGGTTCCAACGATGGCGACGTGGGCAGTAACGCAGGCGCGGACGATGTGTTCATCTTCAAGCTGGATGCCACCGGCGCCGTGGAGTGGACCCGCACCTACGGTGGCTCGGCTGTCGAGGCCGGATACCGGGTAACGCAACTGGCAGGAGGCGGATACGCGGTGGCGGGCTTTACCCAGTCCGCCGATGGCGATGTGGTGGGCCATCACGGCGGGCAGGATGTGTGGGTGCTGGGCTTGGACGCTGCGGGCGAGTTGCTTTGGCAAAGGGCTTGGGGCGGCACATCGCATGAACTCGCACGCGACATCCTTCCTGATGCCAGCGGTGGATGCATCGTCTCGCTCTTCACATGGTCCACCGATGGGGATATCGTGGCGCCGGGTGGTTCGGACGACTCGTTCCTGCTCGGTTTCGACGCCACGGGCGACATCCAATGGCAACGGCAGTTCGGTACTTCGGCTCCTGACTCGTACGGAAAAATGCTGCGTACCGCAGATGGCGGGCTATTGCTCTTCGGAGGGTATTGGGCATGCGAGGTGAAGAAGCTGGATCCCGCGTTCGAGGAGGAATGGACCTTCACCGATGGCGGATTGACGCACGCTCAACCGACCGACGGCTTTCTTACCGCTGACGGTGGTGTATGGATGATCGGCAGCATTGCGTCCGGGCCGTCCAGTATCCCCAATTTCCACGGTCCAACGGATGGGTACGTCATGGAACTCACCTTCAACTACGACCTGATCCGCGGGAACAGTTTCGTCGATCTGGACAGCGATGGTGTGCAGGACGTTGCGGAAAACCCGCTCGTCCACCACCTCTTCCACATCGCCGGTACCGACCGCATGGACCTGAGCGATCAAGCGGGTGACTTCGAACTTTCCTTGTTGGAGCCCGGCACCTGCAGCACGGAACCCGCACCCCTGGCGCACTACACACCAGCGCCTGCCGCGCACACGTCCAACTTCACGGTGTTCGGCGAGGTGGACGACACGCCGGTGTTCGCCATGCAACCCAATGGCGTGGTGAACGACCTGAGCGTACGCCTGGTCCCGGTGGGTCCGTTCCGCCTCGGTTTCTGGGCACAGTACCATGTGCTGTACAAGAACGAAGGCACCACCACACAGCAATCCACCTTGGTGGTGCACCCCGACCCGCACCTGATCTTCGTGGGTTCCAACCCCGCGCCTACCAGCACCACCGACTCGCTTGTCTGGGAATTGGGCGACCTGGGTCCGCTGGAGCAAGGCGGGTTCTACGTCATGTTCGAGGTGGCCATGAGCGCACCGGTGTATGCACAGGCGAATTCCACCCTCGACATATGGCCCCTTGCGGACGATGTCGAACCGGGCAACAACCATGCTTCGGGTCCTGTGACCTACACCACCTCTTGCGACCCCAACGTGATCCACGTGGACCGCGCCATAATTGAACCTGCGGACATCGGCAGCACGCTGGCACTGGAATACACCATCGAGTTCCAGAACACCGGCAACGACACCGCATTCACCGTGCTGCTGGACAACCCCTGGCCCCAAGGGTGTGACATGGGCAGCTTCCAGTTCGTCGGTGCATCGCATCCCGTTGCCATCACGATGGATGGCGAAGGTGGTCGCACGTGGTTCCGCTTCGATGACATCCTGCTGCCGGACAGCACCACCAACGAATTGCGCAGCCACGGTTTCGTGCGCTACCGCATACGTCCCAACGCGGATCTGGCGGAAGGCGATGAGATGCTGAACAACGCCGGCATCTATTTCGATTACAACGCGGCGGTACCGACCAACACGGCGGTGACCGTGGTGGGTTCCACGGCCGCCATCGCTGAGCCCTCAACGGACGCAGGTTTCACGGTATCACCCAACCCGGCCACCGGCACCGTGTTCGTCCGCGCGGACAAAGCGCTGAGCGATGCGCGCATCATCGTCCTCGATGCCGTGGGCCGCGCAGTATTGCAGCGGAACATGCCCGGCACCTTCCTGGAGTTGGACCTGGGTGGCCTTGCACCGGGACCGTACGTCGTGTTGCGCAATACGCACTACGGGGCTTCGGCGACCCGTGTGCTGGTGGAATAGGAACCTCGCAGGATCCTGGGCACCATCCTCCACCGGACCTCCTTGGAGCCGGGGCCCGGTGACCACCTCTCCCCTCCAGTCCTCACCTTTGTGCACACCCATGCGCATCGTCGTCAACACCCGCCTACTGCTCCCGAACAAACTGGAGGGCATCGGCTGGTTCACGCACGAGACGATGTCGCGGATCGTGAAAGCCCATCCGGAGCACCATTTCATCTTCCTCTTCGATCGTGCCTTCGACCAGCGCTTCATTTACGGTCCCAATGTGGAGGGCGCGGTGCTCTTCCCGCCCACCCGGCATCCGCTGCTGTACCGCCTCTGGTTCGACTGGCTGCTGCCGCGCAAGTTGAAAGCCCTGAAAGCCGATGCCTTCCTCTCGCCTGACGGCTACCTCGCACTGCATAGCAACGTGCCCACGTTGGCGGTGATGCACGACCTCAACTTCGAGCACTATCCCGAAGATCTTCCCACGGCCTACCGCAACTACTACCGGAGCTATTTCCCACGGTTCGCGCGTCACGCCACGCGTCTTGCGACCGTGAGCGAATATTCGCGCCGCGACATCGCCACCACCTACGGCGTACCCGAAGCGCGCATCGATGTGGTCCACAACGGCGTGGGTGACGTGTTCGCACCATTGAGCGGAACGGAGAAGGCCAGCGCCCGCGAGGAATTCACACAAGGCGCGCCATACATCAGCTGTGTGGGATCCTTGCATCCGCGCAAGAACATCGCGCGACTGTTGCTCGCCTTCGATGAACTGCTGCGCGACCATCCATCGGACCTGCGGTTGCTGATCGTGGGCGAATCGTTCTGGTGGGACGATCGCATGAAAGAGGCGTACAACGGCATGACGCACAAGGACCGTGTGGTCTTCACCGGGCGGCTGGGGCAGGACAAATTGAAACTGGCCATGGGCGGCTCATTGGCACTGGCCTTCGTGAGCTACTTCGAGGGTTTCGGCATTCCCGTGGCCGAGGCCATGCGCTGCGGCGTTCCGGTCGTTGCTGCCGAAGCGACCAGCTTGCCCGAAGTGGCCGGTGATGCCGCGCACTATTGCGACCCGTTCAACGTGAGCGATATCGCCCGTGCGCTCTACGATGTCTACAGCGATGCCGTACGGCGCGAGGAATTGAGCGCCGCCGGTTTGAAACGTTCGCGGCGTTACACCTGGGACAATGCCGCATCAGCGCTGTGGACCTCCTTCGAACGGATGATGAAGGATGCAGGACATCCACTGGATTGACGGTATGACCAAGCTCGCCTCCTACCTCAACAAGGGCGTGATCGAAGCCGGTTGCGATGAGGCCGGTCGCGGCTGTTTGGCCGGTCCCGTGGTCGCTGCGGCCGTGATCCTGCCACCGCGCGTGCGCTTTCCCGGTCTGGACGATAGCAAGAAGCTCACGCACGAGCGGCGTGAAGCGCTGCGACCGTTGATCGAAGAGAAGGCGATGGCCTGGGCAGTAGCCGTGGTAGGTCCCGAGGAGATCGACATGGTGAACATCCTGCGGGCCTCCTTCATCGCCATGCACCGTGCAGTGGAGGCACTCCAGCTACGCCCGGAACACCTGCTGATCGACGGCAACCGCTTCATCGCCTATGCCGGGATACCCCACACCTGCTTGATCAAAGGCGACGGCCGGTTCCGCAGCATCGCTGCAGCAAGTATCCTGGCCAAAACGCACCGCGACGAACTGATGGCGCGTTTGCACAACGACCATCCCGAATACAACTGGGCGGTGAACAAAGGCTACCCCACCATCGACCACCGCGATGCCTTGGACCGCATCGGCCCGTGCGTGCATCACCGCAAGACTTTCCGCTTGAGCTACGCGGAGCCGGAGTTGTTCTGAGGGACGCGATCGTCACACCGGAAGTACGCGGTAGCGGACTATCCGGTGTCTCACCAAGGCCCTTCCACACTGCAGTGGTGAGACGCCGGATATGCTCCTTCGTCGCATTCCGGCGTGACGTGCGTATGCAAGCGTCACACCGGAAGTACGCGGCAGCGGACTATCCGGTGTCTCACCAAGGCCCTTCCGCACTGCATTGGTGGGACGCCGGATATGCTCCTTCGTCGCATTCCGGCATGACGGTATTGAACGTCACACCGGAAGTACGCGGTAGCGGACTATCCGGTGTCTCACCTAGGCCCTTTCCGCACTGCAGTGGTGAGACGCCGGATATGCTCCTTCGTCGCATTCCGGCGTGACGGTATTGAACGTCACACCGGAAGTACGCGGTTGCGGACTATCCGGCGTCTCACCTAGGCCCTTCCGCACTGCAGTGGTGAGACGCCGGATATGCTCCTTCGTCGCATTCCGGCGTGACGTGCGTACGCAAGCGTCACACCGGAAGTACGCGGTTGCGGACTATCCGGTGTATCACGGAGGTTCCCCTGTTCTACTCGAAGTCCCGTTCATGGTACCAACCTTCACTCAAGTCGCTCCAATCACGGTTGCGTTCCCTGATCATCTCCTCCTTCCAAACTCGCCGCCAACGCTTGATCCGCTTCTCCATGGCAATGGCTTCGGTGATGGACTTGTATTCTTGGGACCACACCAATTTGTTGCATAGGTATCGATCCGAGAAGGACTCCGGGAACACCCCTTTCTTATGTTGCAGGACGCGCTTCATCAAGTTCGACGTAACCCCGACATATAGCGTGGTGTTGTGCTTGTTGGTCATGATGTAGACCCAGCCACCTTTCATGTCGTGAAGGTCGTGATCAACCCGGAACCATGACGGGGGACGCTGCATCACCCAGGACGACCTGCATTGGTGGGACGCCGGATATGCTCCTTCGTCGCATTCCGGCGTGACGGTATTGAACGTCACACCGGAAGTACGCGGTAGCGGACTATCCGGTGGCTAACCAAGGCCCTTTCCGCACTGCATTCGTGAGACGCCGGATATGCTCCTTCGTCGCATTCCGGCGTGACGTGCGTACGCAAGCGTCACACCGGAAGTACGCGGTAGCGGACTATCCGGTGTCTCACCTAGGCCCTTTCCGCACTGCAGTGGTGAGACGCCGGATATGCTCCTTCGTCGCATTCCGGCGTGACGGCTGTCAATTCCCACACGCCCCTGTGCAAACGCACCATTGTCATAGCCGTACCCGCCTTTCCCCCCCGGTACCTTTGAACGCCTGCCCATGCGCCGCGTTCCCGTTATCCTCCTGCTGCTCGCGGTGCTCGCCGCTGCTGGGTGGACCCTGTTGCGATGGAACCGCGCGGCCATTGCACCGGATGATCCGTGGCGGGCCATTCCCGATCGATCCGCGGTGGTGATCGCAGTGCCCGATGCATGGACCACTTGGGACCGGTTCACCCACACCTCGCAGTTATGGAGCACCTTTGAGAAGGTACCGGACCTGGCCGCGCTCGGGCGCCTGATGGCGCGGACCTCGGAACGGGCCGAGAACGATGCCGCATTGCGCACGGCCCTGGAGGATGTGACCCTCGTGATCTCCGTGACCCGCACCGGTGGGGACCAAGTGGACCTCCTGTTCGCCTGCGTTCCCAAAGCCGCGGATACTTCACCCTTACAGGCCTTTGCGGAATTGTTGAAGGCCGATGCTGCCACGGCACAGGCCCTCGCCCATGGTGACGTGGTGCAGGTGCGACCCGACACAGCGCTGCCCGCTTTGTCGCTCAGCATCAAGAACGGGTTGTGGCTGTTGGCCTCATCACCGGCGATGATGGACGAGGCGATGCTGCAACTGAAGAGCGGCAAGAGCATCATGCAGGACCCGCTCCTCACTGCTGCGCGCAACACGCTCGGCGGCGGTTCCGACGCTCATGTATTGATCCACTTGGAACGCGCACGTTCCTTGCTCAGCACATGGTGGACACCGCGCACCATCGATGCGCTCGAAATGCCGACCGGCTGGGCTGCGCTGGACCTTCGCGCACGTCCGGATGCTTTCCTGCTCAGCGGGCTCGTGCTTCCCGATGCGCCACACAGTGTACTGGCGGTGATCGACCACCAAGGCACCGGGCGCAACGATCTGGCACGCTGGCTGCCGGCCGAGGTAACGCAATGGGATGTGCAGCAGGTGAGCGATGCTGAACGTTTCCTGAGCGAATGCGGCACAGCGAACGACACGGACCTGACCACGTTCGGACCTGCACTGTTCAATTGGGTGCATGGAAGCATCGGAACAGCCACCGGAACGACCATCGAAGGGAAGTCCGTCGCGAAATGGGCCTTGTTCCAAACGGAGGATCCGGAAAGCGCGGTAGAGGAATTGACCCGGCTGTGTCCCGAAGGAAAGGTGTGCGACACGCTCGCCTACCGGGGCACGCGCTTGACGCACCTGCTGCGAGCGAACGCGCACGAGCGCCTGCTGGGTGCGGCGTACGCGGATCTCATCGACCCATGGTGGTGTGCCTTGGGCGATGTGATCGTCTTCAGTGCCGATCCCGTTGCGCTACGCACGGCAGTTGACGCATGGAACGATGGTCGCACATTGGCCGAGGACGCCCGGACAGCAGCATGGTCCGATCGCATCGCTTCCACGTCGGGTCGCACGATGCGGTGGGACATCGCGCGTTGCCGGAACACGCTGGCGAACGGCATGAAGCCTTCGGCCGCCACGATCTTCGACGCGTACAGTACGCTTTGGCAGCAATTGGGCGGACTTTCCGTGCAGCTTTCGCCAGCGCAGCACGGGCACATGCATGTTGCGATCGGCCTGCAGCAGGCACCGGTGGAGGAACGATCCACAGGCGTGCTCTGGAGCACACCCTTGGCCACCACCGTAACGCGTAAACCGGACATCGTCCGCAACCACACGAACAACACGCTGGAGGTACTGGTGCAGGATGCGGACCACAAGATCCACTTGCTCGGCAGCACGGGCAAGGCGCTGTGGGTCCATCCGCTCGATGGCCCGATCCTCGGTGCCGTGCACCAGGTGGATCGATTCCAGAACGGTAAGTTGCAATTGCTCTTCAACACGGCGGGCCGCATCTACCTCATCGATCGCAACGGCAAGGATGTCGGCGGCTTTCCGGTGAGCCTGAAGGAGAAGGCCACTGCACCATTGGCGGTCTTCGACTATGATGACCAGCGCGACTATCGTGTGTTGCTGCCGGTCGCGGATGGGAAGATCCTGAACTACGGTCTCGACGGTGCCATGACCAAAGGATGGGATCCTCCGAGGCTTACAGCGCCCTCCAGCAATGCCGTGGAACATCTGCGCATCCAGAACAAGGACCACCTGCTCTTCGTGGATGGCAACGGTAAGCTGCTGGTCTTCGACCGGCGCGGGGTGCGGCGGGAAGGGTTCTCAGTGACGTTGGCCCCTACTGCGCAGATCACAGCGGTACATGCCGGTCTGGACCTGCCGAGCACACGCATCTGGTGGAGCGATACCAGTGGCGTGCTGATGCAAACACGATTGGAAGGCTCGCAGACCGTCATGAGTTTGGGCGGCCCGCGCAAATTCATGCTCGGCGATGTCGGGGACGATGGCCAGTACGACCTTCTGTGCACGGTAGCCGACAGCCTGATCCTGACACACGGCACCAAGGAGGTCTTTGCCCGCTCCTTCGGCGAACGCCTGACGATCGCACCACGCCTCTACAAGTTGGACAAGGGCCCTTCCGCTATCGGCGTTGTATTGCCCGAACGCGAGCAGGTGATCCTCATCGATGCACAAGGTCGTGACCTGGACGGTATGCCCATGCGCGGCGCCACTTCCTTCAGCATCGCCGACCTCAACCTCGACGGTAAGCTGGAGTTGATCACCGCGACAGCGGATGGTCATGTAGTGGCGTACCAGCTGCATTGAACTGACGATGGACCTTGTCAGACACCGCATAGTCCGCTACCGCGTCCTTCCGGTGTGACGTTGCCAAGCCGTCACGCCGGAATGGGCCGAAGGCACATATCCGGCATCCCACGAATGCCATGCGCGAGCATGACCGTAGTCAGCATCCACGGCCCATCCATTTCAACCTTTGCGACATGCCGACGACTGACATTACCACGGCGGATGACCTCCGCCTGTTGATCGAACGCTTCTATACCCGTGTTCGCCCTGACCCGGTGATCGGTCACTTCTTCACCGAACTCGACTGGGACCACCACATCCCGCACATCACATCGTTCTGGAACATGATCCTTTTCGGCGACCGTTCCTTCCAAGGCGATCCCATCACAGCGCACCAGAGGTTGAACGCGCGGCTGCCGATGCATCCGGAGCATTTCGCGCATTGGGTAACGCTCTTCCAAGCCACGGTGGATGAACTCTTCAGCGGCCCGAAGGCGGAAGAAGCGAAACAACGCGCGCAAAGCATCGCCGGGGTGATGATGCACAAGGTGCTTTCGTAGGCAAAAAGGGAATAGACATCCAAGGACTTGCATGGACGCGGGTCCATTCAGGAACTAGCGCTTCGGCTTCCGCAACGCCACCTTCTGCCCAGCCCTCAACTTCGCATCCTCGGACAGCCCGTTGTACTTCGCCAGCTTCGCGAGCTTCACACCGTACTGCTGGCTCACATCCCACAACGATTCGCCCGCTTCGGCGGTGTGGGTCGTTGCATCCTTCGCCTTGTTACGTTTGGGTTGGATGTAGATCCGCTGGCCTGCCTTCAGGCGAGCATCCTTGTCCAGGTCGTTCCAGCGGGCCAGCATGCCGTCGGTCATTTCCAGATCATCGGCCACTTTGCGGAAGGTATCGCCCTCCTTCGCCGTAACGTACTTGATCCGTCCCTCGAAGGAATCAACGCTTCGTCCACCGCCGATGGTGATCTCCTCTTCGGAAGTGTTCACGGCGTGGCGTCCGTGTTTCTTCGACTTGCTGGCCGCGGGCTGGCTCGGCGTATCGCGTTTCGCAGGCTTGTAGCTTACATCGATCCCCTTGTCCAGGTTGTACAACTCGTACCGTTCGATCAGCGCGATCAATTTGCTGGGGTAGTTGGGATCGGTGGCGTACCCGGCCTTCTTCAAGCCCTTGGCCCAGCCTTGGTAATCGGTCGGCTTCAGGTCGAAGAGGAAGGCATAGCGCTGCTTCTGCAGGAACTTGGCGTGGTCCTCATAGCTCTGCGCGGCATCCTTGTACTTCCGGAAACAGTCGTCCTTCTTGTCGTCGTCATGATAGGTGCGTCCGCCGGTCCAATCGGGTGTGCACTTGATACCGAAGTGGTTGTTCCCCTCCCGCGCCAGTTCGCTGTTGCCGTTGCCGCTCTCCAGCAATCCCTGAGCGAGGGTGATGCTGGCGGGAATGCCGTGCTCCTTCATCTTCCGCACCGCCACATCCTTCCATTCGGCGATGTACTCCTCGGCCGTGAAGCGCTGTCCGCTGGGTTGGCTTTGCGCCGAAAGGGGCGGAACCAGCAACAAAAGGAGGGGCAGAAAGCAGCTTTTGAACATTTCAACAGGTTCCTCGGCGGGAAAG